>NZ_JBHYKM010000051.1:0-51396 GCF_042741435.1 Streptomyces sp. NPDC058955
CGGTGGGGCCGTGCGCCGGGCCGGCGGTGGGGCCGTGCGCCGGGCCGGCGGTGGGGCCGTGCGCGGGGTCGGCGGCGCGCCCGGCGGGGGTTCCGGAGGCGCCGGCGGCGGGTCCCGAGGGGGGCTCGGCGGCTTCGGCGAGGGCCGCGCCGGAGATCCCGTACAGGGTGAAGGCGCAGGCCAGCGCGGGGGCGAGGGCGGTCCTCCGGATCCTCCGGAGTGCGGGGCCGGACCGGGCGGCCCGTGCCGCCCGCGTCCGCGCCCGTGCGCGGCGGTGTCCGCCACCGCCACCGCCGCTACCGCTGCCGCGCCTGCCGGTCCCGCCGCGTGTGGGAGTCACCGGGAATCCCTCCCCTGCCGTGCCGCCGAGGTGTCCGACTCAGCGTCACATAACGGGACAGGCCCGGCATCCGGGGCGGCTACTTCTGGGGGTCGCCGGTGGAGATCTCCAGGGTGAATTCGGCGTCGGCGTCGCTGATGTCCGTACCGGCCGGCGGGTACTGGGCCAGGATCGTGTCCTCGCCGTAGGTGTTCTCGTCCACCGGGGTCTGCTTCTTGATCTTCCACCCGGCGGCGTGCAGGCAGTCCTTCACCGAGGTGAGGTTCTTGTAGGTGAAGTCGGGCGCCTCGAACTTCTCGGGGTCGTCGCTCGACTCCCGCGGCTCGGTGCACTCCTTCGTGTCGATGGTCTTCGACAGGTCCGGGCCCTTGTGGCCGGGGCCGTCGGTCTCGGTCTGTCCCCCGCCCGTGGGGGCGCCGGTGGTGCCGGTGGTGCCGGTGGCGCCGGTGGTGCCGCCGGGCTCCTCCTTCATGTTGATGGCGGTGATCACGCCGCCGACCGCGATCAGGGCGACGAGGACCGCGCCGACGATCACCGGCATGTTCCGGCGCGGGGCGGCGGCCGGGGCCGGGGTGGGCGCGTAGGAGGCGGGCTGCGGGGTCGGGTAGCCGGGGGCGGGCGTGTGGGGCTGCTGCGGGTAGCCGTACGCGGGATTGGGCACCGGCGCGGGGGCCGGCGTCGGCGGCCCGTACGGGCCGGGCTGCGGGGTGTGCGCCGGGTACGGCTGCTGCACCTGCGAGGGGTGCGGCGGCGGGGTCTGGCCGACGGGCGGGAAGACGGCCGAGCCGACGCCCGCGCCGCTGCCGACCGGGGCGCCGGGGACGATCACCGGGGCCGCGGACTGGCCGGCCGCGAGCACCCGCAGGCACTCGTCGCGCATCGCGGCGGCGCTCGGGAAGCGCTCGTTCGGGTTCTTCCGCAGCGCGCGGGCGACCAGCGCGTCCATCGCGGGCGTCACCGACCGGTTCACGGAGGACGGGGCGACCGGCTCCTCCTGCACGTGCGCGTAGGCGATGGCGAGCGGCGAGTCCGCGTCGAAGGGCAGCCGGCCCGTCAGCAGCTGGAAGAGCATGATGCCGACCGAATAAAGGTCGGAGCGGGCGTCCACGGCCCGGCCCAGGGCCTGCTCGGGGGAGAGGTACTGCGGGGTGCCGACGACCATGCCGGTCTGGGTCATGGAGGTCACGCCGGACTGCATGGCGCGGGCGATGCCGAAGTCCATGACCTTCACGACGCCGCGCTTGGTCATCATCACGTTGCCGGGCTTGATGTCGCGGTGGACCAGCCCCATCTCGTGGCTGACCTCCAGGGCGGCGAGCACGTCCGCCGTCACCTTCAGCGCCTTGTCGGCGGGCATCGCCCCGTACTGGCGGACGTCGGAGGCGAGCACCGAGCCGAGCGGCTGCCCCTCCACGTACTCCATGACGATGTACGGCATGAGCCCGCCGTCGAGGGTGTCCTCGCCGGTGTCGAAGACCGAGACGATGTTGGTGTGCGAGAGCTTCGCCACGGCCTGCGCCTCGCGGCGGAACCGCTCGCGGAAGGACGCCTCGCGGCCCAGCTCGGTGTGCAGCGTCTTGATGGCGACCTGACGGTCCAGCGCGCTGTCGTACGCGAGGTAGACCGAGGCCATGCCGCCCTCGCCGAGGAGGTCGCGCAGCTGGTAGCGGCCGTTCGCGACCGAACCGCCCGCGTAGCGGCCGCCCTGAGCGCCGTCGTGGCTCATGTGTGCTGTCCCCCTGCGCCCCGCGGCGTCGGTCCGTCGTCTGCGGCCGGACCTCGAAATCCCGCCGATTTTCTGGGCCAAGTCTGCCCGAGGCCCCTGACACGTCAAGCCGGGTGCCCGTTCCGTGACCCTCCGTACCGGTGGAGCCGCGCGGGGGCGGGGCGAAACCCGAGGAATTTGCACAGGCGTACACGAGAAGGGTTGGATGGCCGGTCATCGCGAACCGTGATGTCGCACGAAGCCTGTAGCGTGACGACTGACCCACGGCACGGACAGACGACGGCGAGGACTCATGGAACCCGGATCCGACGCAGGTGGCGGTGTGCCCGGCGCTGCCGCGGAGTCATGGGGAGTCGGCCGCGTCGTCGGCGACGGCCGCTACCGTCTGACGCACCGTCTGGGCCGCGGCGGCATGGCCGAGGTCTTCGCGGCCGAGGACGTGCGGCTCGGCCGCACCGTCGCGGTGAAGCTGCTGCGCTCCGACCTCGCCGAGGACCCGGTCTCCAAGGCCCGGTTCACGCGTGAGGCGCAGTCGGTCGCCGGCCTCAACCACCACGCGATCGTGGCGGTGTACGACTCCGGCGAGGACATCGTCGACGGCCGCCCGGTGCCGTACATCGTGATGGAGCTCGTCGAGGGCCGCACCATCCGCGACCTGCTGGTCAGCGCGGAGGCCCCGGGGCCCGAGCAGGCACTGGTGATCGTCTCCGGCGTCCTGGAGGCGCTGGCCTACTCGCACCAGCACGGCATCGTGCACCGCGACATCAAGCCGGCCAACGTGATCATCACGAACACCGGCGCCGTGAAGGTCATGGACTTCGGCATCGCCCGCGCGCTGCACGGGGCGCAGGCGACGATGACGCAGACCGGCATGGTCATGGGCACGCCCCAGTACCTCTCCCCGGAGCAGGCGCTCGGCAAGGCCGTCGACCACCGCTCCGACCTGTACGCGACGGGCTGCCTGCTCTACGAACTCCTCGCGCTGCGGCCCCCCTTCACCGGCGAGACGCCGCTGTCGGTGGTCTACCAGCACGTGCAGGACATCCCGGTCCCGCCGTCCGAGGTCCGCGGCTCGACGCCGCCCGAGCTGGACGGCCTGGTGATGCGCTCGCTCGCGAAGGAGCCGGACGACCGCTTCCAGAGCGCCGAGGAGATGCGCGGGCTGATCCAGTACAGCCTGGAGATGCTCGGCCAGCAGGGCGGTCACACCGGCACCTGGAACACCGGCCCGGTGACCGTCCACGACGGCGGGCACACGCCCGTGAACGGCATGGCCGCGACGACGGCCATGGGCCACCCGCCGCTCGGCGAGACCGCGCAGGGCCGGATCGTCCCGCTGCCCAACCCCGACGACGGCGGTTACGGCGGCTACAACGGCTACGACGACGGCACGGGCGGCACCGGCGGCTACGGCCAGAACGGCGGCTACGGTGGCCACGACGACGGCCGGGGCCGGCGGACCAGGATGGTGCTGTTCGCGGCGCTCGCGCTGGTCGCGATCGTCGCCGGCGTGGTCTTCGCGGTGAAGATGGCGGGCGACGGCGAGAAGGAGAAGGACCCGATCACGACGCCGACCACGGTGTCGCAGTCGCCGTCCACGGCCTCCGAGGAGCCCACCCCGTCCGAGGAGCCGTCCGAGGACCCGCACACCGAGCAGCCGAGCGACTCCAACGGCGGCGGCAACGGCGGCACCACGCAGCAGCCGTGGAACCCGGACCCGACGACGGCCCCGACGACGGCTCCGACGACGACGCCGCCGACCACCGAGCCGACGCCCACCGAGGAGCCGACGACGGCCCCGACGGAGACCGGCGAGCCGACCACCGAGCCGACGGCCACCGAGGAGCCGACGGACCAGCCCACGGACGGCGGCGACGCCGGCGGCCAGACCGACCCGACCGGCGGCGGCAACGGCGACCCGAACACGCCGCCCACCGACGACTCGGGCGGCGGCGACACCGGCGCCACGACCCCGTAAGCCGGGCTCACGCGGAGAAGGCGTCGCGGACGGCGTCGTACTCCCGGGTCCACCACACGGCCAGGGCCGACACCGCGGGAAACTGCGGGTCGGCCCTGCGGTCGTTCAGCTGGTAGCGCCAGCGCAGCGTCCAGAAGTCGTTCAGCCGCTCCCACCACACCCGGTGCACCGCCGCCGCCAGCTCCGTGCCGTCCGCGCCGGTGGCCCGCCGGTACGCGCGCGCGTAGGCCCGCACCTTCTCCAGGTCCAGCTCGCCCCCCGGCCGTACGAAGAAGATCGCGGCGGCCCGGACGGCCTCCTCGGCCCGGGGGCGGACGCCGAGGCGGTCCCAGTCGACGATCGCGGCCGGTTCGGCGCCCCGGTAGAGCAGGTTCAGCGGGTGGAAGTCGCCGTGCACCCAGCCGGCCGTGGCGGGCGCCGGAGGGCGCCGGTGGGCGTGCTGGGCGATCAGCCGGCGGCGCTCCCGCAGCCGGTGCTCGGCGAGCGCGTCGAAGCCGCCGTACGGGCGGTGGGCGCGGGCCAGCCGGATCAGCTCGGCGATGTCGCGGAAGGTGTCCTCGGGGCGGGCGCTGTCGTGCCGGTCGCCGGCCGGCGGGGGCTCCATGACCCGGTCCAGGGTGGTGTGGACGCGGCCGAGGAGGGCGCCGAGGCGGCGGGAGCCTCCCGTGGTGAGCTGGGCGCCGTCGCGGTGCCGGCCCTCGACCCAGGGGTGCAGGGCGTAGCAGCGGCCGTCGATGACGGCGACCGTGCGGCCGCGGCTGTCGGGCAGCGGCGGGGCCACCGGCAGGCCCAGCGCGTGCAGCCGCTGGGTGGCGCGGTGCTGGCGGGCGATGGTGGCCCGGTCGGCGGTGGGGGCGTCCAGGTGCTGCTTGAGGAAGTAGCGGCCGCGGGTGGTGGAGAGGCGGTAGCCGCGGTTGAGCAGGCCCTCGGTGACGGGGACGCAGGACAGCGGCTCGCCGGCGTGCGGATGGCGGCGCAGCAGGGCGCCGACCGGAGGTGCGGGGTGTTCAGATGAGCGCGGCACTCCGCAGATGTTAGATCACGCTGCGTGGTGAAGTCGGCGCGGTGCGGAACCGGCCGCGGAGCCGTAGTCGATGCTGTGCACCGTGACGAACTGGGGTTCGATCCGCAGGTAGACGGGGGCGAACGGCTCGCCGTCCACGCTCAGCGGTTCCGGGCCGAAGGCGGCCAGCTCCGCCGGGGTCGGCTCGACGATCTCGGCGGTGCCGGTGAACTGCACCGACCACAGCACGCCGGAGACCGGATCGAGGTCGTCCGCCCCGTAGGCGACGACGCTGCCGCTGCACGCCTGGTGGTAGCCGAGGCCCTCGTGCATCCGGATCACGACGGCGCCGCCGTCGGAGACGATGTGCCGGGCGGGCGCGACGAAGGGCATCGCCCGCATGCTCGTGGCGACCCGGCCGTACGACGCGCGGCCGAGCAGTTCGATGGCGCGGATCTCCTCGGTGGACATGGTTCCACTCTCCGCCACCGGCACCCCGTCGGGAAAGGGGCGCCGGCCCCGTGTCCCCGGGGACGTAGGTCCCGAGAACCGGCGACGGGCCCGCGCTGCTCCCTCCGGGTGAGACCGGCGGAGGGGACGGCACGGGCCCGGCGGGGACCGGCGGCTCAGTGACGCTCGGCCTGCATCCGCGCGACGTACGCGGCGGCCTGCGAACGGCGCTCCATGCCCAGCTTCGACAGCAGGCTGGACACATAGTTCTTGATGGTCTTCTCCGCGAGGTGGAGGCGCTCGCCGATGGCCCGGTTGGTCAGGCCCTCGCCGATCAGATCGAGGATCCTGCGCTCCTGCTCGGTGAGGTTGGCGAGCTTGTCGTCACCCTTCGGATTGTTTCCGTCCCGCAGCCGCTCCAGGACCCGCGCCGTCGCCACCGGATCGAGCAGCGACTTGCCGGCCGCCACGTCCCGGACCGCGTTCAGCAGTTCGTTTCCCCGAATGGCCTTGAGGACGTATCCCGAGGCCCCGGCCATGATCGCGTCGAAAAGCGCTTCGTCGTCCGCGTACGAGGTGAGCATCAGGCACTTGATCGACTCGTCCTGGGAGCGGACCTCGCGGCAGACCTCCACCCCGCTGCCGTCGGGCAGCCGGACGTCGAGCACCGCCACGTCGGGGCGGGTCGCCGGAATTCTGACCAGGGCGTCGGCCGCGGTTCCGGCCTCGCCGACCACCTCGATGTCGTCCTCCACGGAAAGCAACTCGTGGACGCCGCGCCGGACGACTTCATGGTCATCCAGCAGAAATACCCGGATTTTTCCTTCTTCGCGCACGCAGCCAGTCTCACATATTGGCTCTTCCGGTGCCCGGGGTGTGCGGGTTACGGTGCCGGATGTTCCGACGACGGCGTCGGGCCGCTGCTCAGCGCGCTGACCTGGGTGAGCTCCCGCTTTTCTCGATTTACTTGGAAATCCAAGCAAAATCGCAGGTCAAGTGGGGTTTCGCAGGAATGCCGCGCTATGGGTAACGTGCCTTACGACGGCGCTCGCCGGGACACCTGTCACGCCGACCCCGGCCGCGTCGCACCCACCCCGTGCGCAGGGTACGGATAAGGCGGAGAGCCGCACTGGCCTTACCGGCGAACCCGGGGGCCGGACCGACGGAGGAGCACGCACGTGACCGTGGAGAGCACTGCCGCGCGCAAGACGACGCGACGCAGCAGCGGCGCCAAGCGCACCACCGGCGCCAGCGCCGGAGCCAAGAAGGCCGACCAGGCCCCGGCCGGGGAGCCCGAGCTCGTTCAGCTGCTGACGCCCGAGGGCGAGCGCGTCCAGCACCCCGACTACGACATCGACCTGAGCGCCGAGGAGCTGCGCGGTCTCTACCGCGACATGGTCCTCACCCGCCGCTTCGACGCCGAGGCGACCGCCCTGCAGCGCCAGGGCGAGCTGGGCCTGTGGGCCTCGCTGCTCGGCCAGGAGGCCGCCCAGATCGGTTCCGGCCGGGCGCTGCGCGACGACGACTACGTCTTCCCGACGTACCGGGAGCACGGCGTGGCCTGGTGCCGCGGCGTCGACCCCACCAACCTGCTGGGCATGTTCCGCGGCGTGAACAACGGCGGCTGGGACCCCAACAGCAACAACTTCCACCTGTACACGATCGTCCTCGGCTCGCAGACCCTGCACGCCACCGGCTACGCCATGGGCATCGCCAAGGACGGCGCGGACTCCGCGGTGCTCGCCTACTTCGGCGACGGCGCCTCCAGCCAGGGCGACGTCAACGAGTCGTTCGTCTTCTCCGCGGTCTACAACGCCCCGGTCGTCTTCTTCTGCCAGAACAACCAGTGGGCGATCTCGGAGCCCATCGAGAAGCAGACCCGCGTCCCGCTCTACCAGCGCGCCCGCGGCTTCGGCTTCCCCGGCGTCCGCGTCGACGGCAACGACGTCCTCGCGTGCCTGGCCGTCACCCGGTCGGCCCTGGAGCGCGCCCGCCGCGGCGAGGGCCCGACCCTGATCGAGGCGTTCACCTACCGGATGGCCGCCCACACCACCTCCGACGACCCGACCCGCTACCGCCGCGACGCGGAGCGCGAGGCGTGGGAGGCGAAGGACCCGATCCTGCGCCTGCGCGCGTACCTGGAGAACGAGGGCCACGCCGACGCGGCCTTCTTCGAGGAGCTGGAGGCCGAGAGCGAGGCCCTCGGCAAGCAGGTGCGCGAGGTCGTCCGCGCCATGCCCGTCCCGGACCACATGGCGATGTTCGACCACACGTACGCGGACGGGCACGCGCTCGTCGACGAGGAGCGCGCGCAGTTCGCCGCCTACCAGGCGTCCTTCGCGGACGGAGAGGCCGAGTAATCATGGCTGTTCAGAAGCTTCCCCTCGCGAAGGCGCTCAACGAGTCGCTGCGCAAGGCCCTGGAGACCGACCCCAAGGTCGTCGTCATGGGCCTGGACGTCGGCAAGCTCGGCGGCGTCTTCCGGATCACCGACGGCCTGCAGAAGGACTTCGGCGAGGACCGGGTCATCGACACCCCGCTCGCCGAGTCCGGCATCGTCGGCACCGCGATCGGCCTCGCCCTGCGCGGCTACCGCCCCGTCGTGGAGATCCAGTTCGACGGCTTCGTCTTCCCGGCGTACGACCAGATCGTCACCCAGCTGGCGAAGATGCGGGCCCGCTCGCTCGGCACCGTGAAGATGCCGGTCGTCATCCGCATCCCGTACGGCGGCGGCATCGGCGCCGTCGAGCACCACTCCGAGTCCCCCGAGTCGCTCTTCGCGCACGTCGCGGGCCTCAAGGTCGTCACCCCGGCGAACTCCTCCGACGCCTACTGGATGCTCCAGCAGGCGATCCAGAGCGACGACCCGGTCATCTTCTTCGAGCCCAAGCGCCGCTACTGGGACAAGGGCGAGCTCGACACCGAGGCCATCCCCGGCGAGCTCCACAAGGCCCGGGTCGCCCGCGAGGGCACCGACCTCACGCTGGTCGCCTACGGCCCCATGGTGAAGACCTGTCTGGAGGCGGCCGCGGCCGCCGCCGAGGAGGGCCGCTCGGTCGAGGTCGTCGACCTGCGCTCGATCTCCCCGCTGGACTTCGACACCATCCAGGCGTCGGTCGAGAAGACCGGCCGGCTGGTCGTCGTCCACGAGGCCCCGGTGTTCTTCGGCTCCGGCGCGGAGATCGCCGCCCGGATCACCGAGCGCTGCTTCTACCACCTGGAGGCCCCCGTCCTGCGGGTCGGCGGCTACCACGCGCCGTACCCGCCGGCGCGCCTGGAGGAGGAGTACCTGCCGGGCCTGGACCGCGTGCTCGACGCCGTCGACCGCTCGCTGGCGTACTGAGGAGAGCACGACCATGACGATCCGCGAATTCAAGATGCCCGACGTGGGCGAGGGCCTCACCGAGGCCGAGATCCTCAAGTGGTACGTCCAGCCCGGTGACACCGTCACCGACGGGCAGGTCGTCTGCGAGGTCGAGACGGCCAAGGCCGCCGTCGAGCTGCCGATCCCCTTCGACGGCACCGTCCACGAGCTGGTCTTCCCCGAGGGCACCACGGTCGACGTCGGCCAGGTCATCATCTCGGTGAACGTCGGCGGCGGCGCCCCCGCCGAGGCCCCGGCCCCGGCCGCGCCGGCCCCCGCCGAGGCCCCGGCCCCCGCGCCCGCGGCCGAGGAGCCGCAGGGCCGCCAGCCGGTCCTCGTCGGCTACGGCGTGGCCGCGAGCTCCACCAAGCGCCGCGCCCGCAAGACCGCGCCCGCCGCGCCCGCCGCGCCCGTCGCGGTGGTCCCCGAGCAGCTGAACGGGCACGGCACCGTGACCGCCGCGCCCAAGCCGCTGGCCAAGCCGCCGGTGCGCAAGCTCGCCAAGGACCTCGGCGTGGACCTCGCGGCGGTCGTCGCGACCGGCCCGGACGGGATCATCACCCGCGAGGACGTGCACCGCGCCGCCGCCCCGGCCGCCCCCGCGGCCCCGGTGCAGGCGCCGGCGGCCCCGCAGGCCCCGGCTCCGGCCCCCGCCGCCCCGGTCCAGGCGCCCGTCGCCGTCGCCGCGGGCGACGCGCGGGAGACCCGGGTCCCGATCAAGGGCGTCCGCAAGGCCACGGCGGCGGCGATGGTCGGCTCGGCGTTCACCGCCCCGCACGTCACCGAGTTCGTGACCTTCGACATCACGCGCACGATGAAGCTGGTCGAGGAGCTCAAGTCCGACAAGGACATGGCGGGCCTGCGGGTCAACCCGCTCCTCCTCATCGCCAAGGCCGTCCTGGTCGCCGTCAAGCGCAACCCGGAGATCAACGCGGCCTGGGACGAGGCGGCACAGGAGATCGTCCTCAAGCACTACGTGAACCTGGGCATCGCCGCGGCCACCCCGCGCGGTCTGATCGTGCCGAACATCAAGGACGCGCACGCCCAGACCCTGCCCCAGCTCTCGCAGTCCCTGAGCGAGCTGGTCGCCACCGCCCGCGAGGGGAAGACGACCCCGGCGGCGATGCAGGGCGGCACCTTCACCATCACCAACGTCGGCGTCTTCGGCGTCGACACCGGTACGCCGATCCTCAACCCCGGCGAGTCCGCGATCCTCGCGGTCGGCGCGATCAAGCTCCAGCCGTGGGTCCACAAGGGCAAGGTGAAGCCGCGTCAGGTCACGACGCTGGCGCTCTCCTTCGACCACCGCCTGGTCGACGGCGAGCTCGGCTCCAAGTTCCTGGCCGACGTGGCCGCGATCCTGGAGCAGCCGAAGCGGCTCATCACCTGGGCGTAGTCGTCCGGTTGGCGCGTTTCACGTGAAACATCCGGTGGTGGCGTCCGTCCACCACCGGATGTTCTGCTTTCCGTCATGGAACACACGCCGCTGGATCTGCACCTCGAACCGCCGCACGGCGCCGGGCCCGTGAGGCTCGGCATGACCTTCGACGAGGCCGTGGCCGCCGTCGCGCCGTGGGGCGAGCCCCGGACCCGGGTCCGGCCGGGCCCGCGCCCGGACACCGTCTCCGCGTCCTGCGCCGGCATCGGCGTCGAGGTGCTGCTGGAGGAGGACGACCGGGTCACCGCCGTCGAGTTCTGGCGGCCGGGCGAGGGGCGGAGCAGTGCCGCCCGCGTCCTGCTCGGTGGGCGGGACGTCTTCACCACCCCGGCCGACGAGCTGCTCGCCGCTCTGGCGGGGGTGCGGGACGGGGACACGGAGGACCCGTTCGTCCCGGGGCTCTCGCTCGGGTTCACGCGGCGGACCTCGCAGGAGGTGCCGCGACGGGCCGACGGGCTGCCCGTCCACTTCACCTCGGTCCTCGTCGGCGGGGCGGAGTACTACGACTTCCGGTTGTAAGGAGTCCAGGATGCGGACGGGGCTGTCAGACGGATACCTGATGTATCTATGCTGTGCGCATGCCATCAGCGCCAGCCGGTCCCGCCCCCCTGCCCACGAAGCAGCCGCCCGCCGCCGAACGGGTCTACAGCCACGTCAAGAAGGCCGTCCTCGACCGCCGTTACGAAGGCGGCACCCTCCTCACCGAGGGGGAGCTGGCCCAGGCCGTCGGGGTGTCCCGCACCCCCGTCCGCGAGGCGCTGCTCAAGCTGGAGATGGAAGGGCTGCTGAAGCTCTACCCGAAGAAGGGCGCCCTCGTCCTCGCCGTCTCCGCCCAGGAGATCGCCGACGTCGTCGAGACCCGGCTCCTCGTCGAGGAGTTCGCCGTCCGCAAGGCCGTCCCCGCGCCGCCCGCGCTCCTCGGCCGCCTCGAAGAACTCCTGGAGGAGCAGCAGCGGCAGGCCGGCGCCGGAGACCTCGCCGACGTCGCCGTCACCGACCGCTGCTTCCACGCCGAGATCGTCCGGCACGCCGGCAACCAGATCCTGGCCCGCCTCTACGACCAGCTCCGCGACCGTCAGCTCCGCATGGGCGTCGCCGTCATGCAGGCCCACCCCGACCGGGTCGCCCAGAACATCACCGAGCACGCCGAGATCCTCGACCACCTGCGCGCCGGGGACGCGGAGGGCGCCGCCGCCGCCGTCCGCCGCCACCTCGGCCGCGTCGGCAGCCTGGTCCGGGGTGAGGGCCGGTGAGCGGCCGCAACGGCTACGGCTCCGCCGTCACCCTCCCCGGCGACCCGCCCGGCGGCCGCCGCGCCGCCCTCGTCTGGGGCGTCGGCGTCGGCGTCTACTTCGTCGCCGTCATCTTCCGCACCTCGCTCGGCGTCGCCGGCCTCGACGCCGCCGACCGCTTCCACGTGGGCGCCTCCGCGCTCTCCACCTTCTCCATACTCCAGCTGCTGGTCTACGCCGGCATGCAGATACCCGTCGGCCTGATGGTCGACCGGCTCGGCACCAAGAAGGTCCTCGCCCTCGGCGTCGTCCTCTTCACCCTGGGCCAGCTGGGCTTCGCGCTCTCCCCCACCTACCCCATGGCGCTGGCCTCCCGCGCCCTCCTCGGCTGCGGTGACGCCATGACGTTCATCAGCGTCCTGCGGCTCGGCGGCCGCTGGTTCCCGGCCCGCCGCGGCCCCCTCATCGCCCAGCTCGCCGGCCTCATCGGCATGGCCGGCAACCTGATCTCGACGGTCGTCCTCTCCCGCGCCCTGCACGGCCTCGGCTGGACCACCACCTTCGTCGGCAGCTCCCTCGCCGGCGTCCTCGTCCTGGTCCTGCTGCTGCTCTTCCTCAAGGACCACCCGGAGGGCCACGAGCCCGCCCCCGTCCGCCACGCCGGCGCCGCCTACGTCCGCCGGCAGATCGCCGAGTCCTGGCGCGAGCCCGGCACCCGGCTCGGCCTCTGGGTGCACTTCACCACCCAGTTCCCCGCCATGGTGTTCCTGCTGCTGTGGGGGCTGCCGTTCCTCGTCGAGGCGCAGGGCCTGTCCCGCGGCACCGCCGGCGAGCTGCTGACCCTCGTCGTGCTCTCCAACATGGCCGTCGGCCTCGCGTACGGGCAGATCATCGCCCGCCACGGCGGCGCCCGCGCCCCGCTCGCCCTCGGCACGGTCGCCGCCACCGCCCTGCTGTGGGCGGCCACGATCGCGTACCCCGGCGACCACGCCCCGATGTGGCTGCTCGTCACCCTCTGCGTGGTCCTCGGGGCCTGCGGACCGGCCTCCATGATCGGCTTCGACTTCGCCCGCCCGGCCAACCCGCCGGAGCGTCAGGGCACCGCCTCCGGCATCGTCAACATGGGTGGTTTCGTCGCCTCGATGACGACGCTGCTCGCCGTCGGCGTGCTGCTCGACGCCACCGGCGACGACTACCGGATCGCCTTCTCCTCGGTCTTCGTCCTCGAAGCCCTCGGCGTCGTCCAGATCCTCCGCCTCAAGTCCCGCACCCACCGGCGCGAGCGCGAGCGGCTCGTCGCCAGCCGCGTGGAGGCCGTCCACGTGCCCGTGTAGGGCTCAGTTCGGCGTCACCGCGAAGTGGTCGAGGATCGCGGCCGCCAGGTCCGGGTCGCCCTCGGTCTTGATCCGGTCGGCCACCTCGGCCGGCCGGACCCGGCCGCAGGCCAGCCGCACGTACGTCTCCCAGTCCGTCGTCAGCGTCACCGCCGGGCCCAGCGACGGCGCCCCGTCGATCGAACCCCGCCCCTCCGCGTCCACCCGCACCGTCCGCAGGAACTCCACCGGCCCCGTCACGTCCACCACGACCGCCGAACCCGCCGGCGCGCCCGCGTCCTTCGCGACCACCTTCGGCAGCGCCTCCAGGAGCAGGTCCCGCACCACGGTCGCGCCCGGCGAGTCCAGGTTCCCCGGCACCCCGAGCGCGACCCGCAGGTCCTGCTCGTGCACCCACGTGTCGAACGCCCGCAGCCGGTAGCCCTGCTCCAGGGTCTGCTCCGCGCCCAGCGGCGCCCGGATGACGTGCTCGGGCGAGCGGTTCTCGTTGCGGAGCTGCCGCGCCCGGCGGATCAGGATGTACTCCAGCTCCGAGGTCATCTCCGGCGCCGTGTGGTGCCGCCGGACGTCGACCTGCACCTCCATGTAGCGGGCGAAGTCACTGCGCACGTGGTACAGGTCGCGGGGGAGCGAGTGGATCGGCCGCGGGTCGCCGAGCATCTCCGTCTCCATGCCGATCACATGGGACACGATGTCGCGCACCGACCAGCCGGGGCACGGGGTCGCCCGGTTCCACTCGCCCTCCACGAGCGGCTGCACCAGCTCGGCTATCGCTTCGATGGAATGGGTCCAGGCGTCGGCGTAGTTCTGCAGGCTGGGATGGACGGTCACGGGACCCCTCGACGTTCTTCGGTACGGGCTGAAAACACGACTGGGCGACAGTGGAATGGGAGGCTCGGACGCTAAGTTACGCTCCCCGGGAGCACCCCGGCAGTGCTTTCGTGTGACGATCGTAGGCCGGTGTTGACGGCTTCAACGCCAGGACGGTGGTAGTGTGCGCGCCTCGCTGATCCAGATCGCGGTAGACCCGGACGAACCGGTCGCCGACCGGCGGGCCCGCGCGGCCCGCCTCGTACGGGAGGAGCGCGGGGCCGCGGACCTCGTCGTCCTCCCCGAACTGTGGCCCGTGGGCGCCTTCGCCGCCGACCTCTTCCAGCCCGAGTCCGAGCCCCTCCACGGCCCCACCTACCGGGCGATGGCCGCCGCCGCGAAGGACGCCGAGGTCTGGCTGCACGCCGGCTCCTTCGTCGAGGCCGCCGGCGGCGCCCTCTACAACACCTCGCTCGTCTTCTCCCCCGACGGCGAACTCGCCGCCTCCTACCGCAAGATCCACCGCTTCGGCTTCGACAAGGGCGAGGCCGTCCTCATGGCCGCCGGCGAGGACCTGGTCACCTTCGACCTGCCGCACCTCACCGTCGGCGTCGGCACCTGCTACGACCTCCGCTTCCCGGAGCTCTTCCGCGGTCTCGTCGACGCCGGCGCCGAGGCGTTCGTCGTCCCCGCCGGCTGGCCCGCCCGCCGCCGTGCCCACTGGCGGCTCCTCGCCCGGGCCCGGGCCGTCGAGAACCAGGCGTACGTCCTCGCCTGCGGCACCGCCGGCACCCACGCGGGCGTCGAGCAGGCCGGGCACTCGCTGGTCGTCGACCCCTGGGGCGAGATCCTCGCGGAGGCCGGACCCGGCGAGGAGGTCCTGCGGGCCGTCCTCGACCCGGCGAAGCCCGCCGCGATCCGCGAGGAGTTCCCGGCGCTCAAGGACCGGGTCCTCGGCGTCGCCGCGCCGCGCCGGGCCCGGGTCCGATGAGCGGCACCGCCCCGGACGGCGCCGTCGCCGCCTTCGCCGGGCTCTTCGGGCCGCCGCCCGAGGGGCCCGCGATCCCCGTCGACTGGGCGGCCGTCGAGGAGTGGCTCGGCCTGCCGCTGCCGGCCGACTACAAGGCGATCGCCGACGTCTACGGCCCCCTCGACCTCGGCGAACGGCTCTGGATCCAGACGCCCTTCGCCGGCGAGTACCTCGACTACGGCACGTTCGTCGAGGAGTCCCGCCGGATGGCCCCCGGCGTCCTCCCCTTCGGCGCCACCCGCACCTCCGGCACCCTCTTCTGGGACACCGCCGCCGGCGACGACCCCGATGCCTGGACCGTCCTCCTCCACGACCCGCACGCCGAGCGCGCCGGCGGCGACCCCTGGCGCCGCCTCGGCGTCACCCTGCTGCCCGCCCTCGCCCTGCTCGTGGACGAGGGCCTGACCCGGTCCCTCGCCCGCAGCGGCCTCGCCGGCGACACCGCCGGCCCCTGGACCCCGCCGCCCCGCCGCCCGGCGCCCACCCCCGCGCAGCGCGCCGCGTTCACCGGCGGCGGCACCGGCCTCGACACCCTCACCGCCCTCGTCCCGCCGCCCCCGGAGCCGTACCTCGGGGAACGTGACTGGGCCTGGACGCACGAACGCCTCGGCACCCGCCTGCCCACGGAGTACGTCCGGTTCACGGAGACGTACGGCGGCGGCACCTGGCGCGACTGGCTGCGCGTCAAGCTGCCGCTGGGCACCGGGGAGTACGACCTCGTGGCCTGGGCCCACTGGTGCACCGACAACTACCGCGACCTGCGCGCGAGCTTCCCCGACCGGCACCCGCTGGCCGCCTGGCCCGAGCCCGGCGGCCTGCTGCCCTTCGCGAGCTCCATCGACGGCGACCAGCTGTGCTGGCTCACCGAGGGCGACGACCCCGACGCCTGGCCCCTGATCGTCTTCCCCCGCCACGACCGCCAGGGCCCGCCGCTCACCGGCACCCTCACCGAGGTCCTGCTCGCCTGGCTGCGCGGCGAACTCGCCGTCGAGGGCCTGCCCCGCCTCACGTACCCGCACGAGGACCCGCTCGACCGGATCACGTACGAGCCCCGGACGGACCCCCGCACCCGATGACTCAGGCCGACAGCTCGGCCGCGTCCGGAAGGAGGTCCGTCAGGGACTGCCACAGCCGCTTCGGTGCGACCCGGCGCAGCCGGAACGCGCTCTCCGGCGTGACACCGCCCTCGGCCACCGGCTCCGCCGGCAGCTCCCGCAGCCAGTAGCCCAGCGGCCCGCAGTCCCAGGCCGCCACGGCCCGCGCCACCACACCCGGCTGCCCGCCCCGGCTCCCCTGCCAGGCGGCGGTGGCACGCCACTGCGAGCGCAGCTCGACGATCAGGTCCGCGAGCGGTCCGGCGGGGCCGCCCGCCGCCTCCAGCGCCGCCGCCACCAGCGCCCGCTCGTCCGCGCCCGGCGTCGACGCCGCCTTCTCCAGCGCGGCCAGGCCCGCCTCCAGGGCGCCGACCGTCGTCTCCACGACCGCCTCGTCCCCCGGCACGTCACCGGACTGGCGGAGCGCGACGAGGTCCGCCAGCGTCCACACCACCGTGCGCGGCTCGACGAGCCGGTAGACGGCCTCGGCCTCGCCCGGCCAGCTCTCGTGGCAGACGACGCTCTCCTCGCCGATCAGGAGACCGTGGAACAGGGTGCCCTGCCGGCCGCCGGCCTCCAGGGAGACGATCACGGTCGGCTGGACGACGGTCCGCATCACCGGCAGCAGCAGGGCCGACAGCTCCCCGGCACCGTTGATCAGCCCGGCCTCCCGCAGCTCCGCCCGCGCGCCCGCCAGGGACTCCGGCACCGGCTGCCCGGTCGCCATCTGGGCCAGGACGAAGACGTGGTCGTCGGCGAGACGGAAACGGGACCGGGTCACATCGAAGGAAGGCATCTTGTCGCTCATTCGCTTGAAAGAAGAGAAAAGGTCAGGGTCGGCGGGGGCGGTCAGTACTGGGACTCGGCGAACAGGTGCGTCACCCGTGACACCCCCGCCTTCACGGCGCCCAGCCGCGTCAGCGCCGACCGGTCCACCCCCGCGAAGATCAGCGCCAGGGACAGGTCGCCGCCCTCCGCCCGGCCGGCCACCCGCACCGTGAGGCGGTGTTTCTTCCCGCGGCCGGTCTCCCGCACGGTGACGGTGACGCCCGGGTCCTCGTCGTCCGGCAGCCGGCTGAGGACGTAGCCGGTCTTGTCGAGGGCGGAGAGCCGGTAGTCGTCGCCCGCGAACCGCAGGTGCAGGGCGCGCTGGTCCAGGGTGAAGCCCGCGCGGTTGCGCGACATGGGGACGACCCGGTCGCCGACGCGGAGGGTCGACCGGTTGAGAGTGGGCAGCTTCACGACGTCGGTGTGGATCCCCCGCGCCTCGAACGAGGCCGTCGGGAGCAGGCCGCCGCGCAGCTCGGAGACGACGGCCGCCTCCTGGTTGCTCCGCGGCAGCGGCGCGGTGAGGACGATCTCGCCGAACTCCGGCGAGACCCCCCTGAAGCCGGCCCGGTGGTCGTACCGGCCGCCCTCCTTCCAGCGGTGCAGCTCGAAGGGGGTGACGTCGGTGTGCATGATCCCTGTTTCCCTCTCGGTCGAATCCCGGCCGCGGCTCAGTCGAACGGGTTCAGCGCGCTGCCCAGCTTCTTCGCGCCGTCCTTGATCCCGTCGCCGATGTCGGACGCCTTGTCGCCGACCCAGTCGCCGGCCTGCTCCAGGCCCTTGCCGATGGCCTCGTGGTTGTCCCAGATGAGGGCGGCGCCGTACGCCACGCCCGTACCGACGGCCAGGCCGAGGGTGACCGGGTTCGGGGCGACGGTCAGCGCCGTCATCGACGCGCTGAAGGCCGTGCCGGTCAGGTCCGTGGCGAACTTCGCCGGATCCGCCTTGATCATGGCGGTGTCGTACGTGGCCAGGTTGGCCACCCCGTACGCGGTGGACGCGACACCGCCGACGACACCCGCGCCGCGCAGCCAGCCGGCCGCCTTCGCCGCGTTGGCGAGACCCCCGTTCTGGGCGACCTTGACCAGGTTGGCCTCGGCGGCGGTCGGCATGAAGAAGGCGCCGTTCCGCATGAACCCGCCCCACATGGCGGCCTCGTCGGAGCCGGTGAGCGCGGTCGCCAGACCCGGCGGCACCTTGCTGAGCAGACTGCCCGGCGCGGCGCCCGCCAGCCGCATGTTGAAGTGCTTGGAGAGGAAGGTGCCGGGCGCGGTCGGGTGCACGAACGGCGGCCGCAGCGCCTTGGACAGCTTGTACGAGTACATGCCGGCCGCCGTCAGCGCACCGGCGAACGCGCCCGCCGTGATCGTGCCGTTGGTGAACTTGGTGACCAGCTCGGCCAGCTGCGGATTGCCCGTCAGCCTGGTGAGGCCGTCGCGCTGGAGACGCTTGATGTAGTCGTCCAGCGTCTCGTTGTCCTTCATCTCCAGCCAGGCCAGGTCCATCCGCTGGTCCTTGGCCTTGTCGTCGGCCGCCGCGACCTTGTCCGCGCCGCCGTTGAAGCCGGTGCCGCGCGTCTCGTCGTTCTTGTCGCCGCCGCCGTCCTTCACCACGGCCTCCAGGTCCTTCTTCAGGTCCTGGTCGGCGAGGTCGAACGCCTTCACGCAGTCGTCGAGCTGCTGGGCCCAGGAGGTCTCCGCCTCCCGGATGCTCCTGGCGTAGTCCGGGTCGTGCCTGACGGCCTGCTGCTCGCCGGGGGTGAGCCGCCCGTAGTCGTAGGCGACCCTGCCCTCCTCGGAGACCTTCATGCCGGCCTTCACGGCATCGGCGCGGGCCGACTCCAGCTGCCTCTTCAGCTCCACGAACTGCTGGTGCCCGTTGCGCAGCAGCGTCGCCGTGGCCTTCGCCTGGGTCTGCGCCGCCTGGTACTCGTACCGGGTCGCGGCGAAGTTGGTCCGCGCGGCGTTGGCACTCAGGCCGATCCAGGCCGGCGAGTCGGGCAGCGTCTGCACACTGTCGCGGTAGCGGCCCTCGACCCGGTGCAGCTCCTTCGCCATCTCGTCCCACTTGTCGGCGGCGGCGGAGAGCTTGCCCAGGTCGGTGGTCATGATCTCGGAGTAGGTGAGCATGCCGGCACCCTCTTCAGTAACCGGAGATCGAGGAGACCGGCGCCTGCACGCCCTTGATCTGCGTGCGGACGCCCACGTCCGTCCCCGAGAGGGTGACGATCGTGCCACGCAGCGCGCCCTTCTCGTGCGCGAGCCGCGCCATCAACGCCTTGACCTGGTTGTTCCACGTGGAGTCGACCGTCTTCAGACCGGCGGCGACGGCCCAGCCGCCGAACGCGGACACGGCGCTCGTGGTGGCCTCGTCCGCCCACGCCGCGGCCTTGGCGGTACTGGGCTCCAGCTCGGTCTCGATGGTGTTCGCCGCCGCCCTCTTCTTCTCCGGCGAGGCATTCAGGTCCGGAGCGCCCCCGACGCCGCCGCGGCCGCCCGTGCCGTCGTCCAGCTGGTTCAGCCGCATGGCCGCCGGCTCCTGCGCCGGTGCGGTGGACCGCAGACCGGCCCCCTCCTCGTCAAAACCCATCTCGCGAAGCCCCCATGGCAGTACGACGACGAACAACAGTTTGCAAGTGCACCGTATGGTTCCCTGTCACGGGCCCGGACACAAGGCGGGTCGGCCGGACCTCACACGACCCTCACCCGCCCCAGGGCCGCGCCCGGAGCGCCAATTCCCCGGGATTGGACCTGGGAACGCCCCCCGCCGGTTCCCACACTGGGGCCATGATCACCGAGAGCCCCGCCACCACGGACCACGGTGTCCGCCCCGAGACCCTCGCCGTCCACCCGCCCCGGGTCGAGATCACCGGCAGCGTGCCGCTCGGCGTCCCCCTCCACCAGGGCCACGTCTTCGCCTTCGAATCCGCCGACGCCCTCGCCGACTCCATGCACTCCGGCGACTCCTTCCTCTACAGCCGCATGGGCAACCCCACCGTCCGCACCCTGGAGGACGCCGTCGCCCGCCTGGAGGGCGCGGCAGGCGCGCTCTCCTTCGCCTCCGGCATGGGCGCCATCAACACCGTCCTCCTCGGGCTGCTCTCCGGCGGCGGCCACGTCATCGCCCAGCGCTGCCTGTACGGCGGCACGTACGCGATGCTCACCGACCTCGCCGCCCGCTGGGGCGTCGAGATCAGCTACGTCTCCGGCACGGACCCGGCGGAGGTCGCCGCCGCGCTCCGGCCCACCACCCGCCTCCTCTACCTGGAGACCATCGCCAACCCCACCACCCGCGTCTCCGACATCCCGGCCCTCGCCGCCGTCGCCCGCGAGGCCGGCGTCCCCGTCGCCGTCGACAACACCTTCGCCTCCCCCCTGCTCTGCCGCCCGCTCGCCCTCGGCGCCGACCTCGCGATCCACTCGGCCACCAAGTACCTCGCCGGCCACGCCGACGTCCTCGGCGGCGTCGTCGCCGTCGGCGACCCCGAGCTCCTCGCCCGGCTGCGCCACTTCGCCGTCGAACTGGGCGCCACCACCGACCCGTTCGCCGCCTGGCTGACCCTGCGCGGCATGCAGACCCTGCCGCTGCGGATGGAACGCCACTGCGCCTCCGCCGCCGACCTCGCCGCCCGGCTCGCGCGGCACCCGGCCGTCTCCGCCGTCCGCTACCCCGGCCTGGACGGCCACCCCGACCGGGAGATCGCCGAGCGGCTGCTCCCGGACGGCGCGGGCGGGGTGATCTCGCTGGACCTCGCGGGCGGCCGGGACGCCGGCCGGGCCTTCGTCGAGGCGGTCCGGCTGGCCTCCCTCTCGGTCTCCCTCGGCGACGTGAAGACCCTGGTCATGCACCCGGCCTCCACCTCGCACCGGCAGCTCGACGCCGCCGCCCTGGAGGCGGCCGGCATCGGCCCCGGCACGGTCCGCCTCGCGGTCGGCATCGAGCACGTCGAGGACCTGTGGACGGACCTGGAACAGGCCCTGGCGAAGGCGCTCTAGTCCCCCCGCTCGGCCATCCGGATCACGCACACCGCCACCGCGATCAGCAGCGCCGCGTCGGCGTCCTCGCGGACCACGTCCACGGCGTACGTGTCGCGGACGCGCAGCCACCGGCGGGAGACGTGGGCGAGGGGGTGGGGGGGGGGGCAGCGCGCGGGCGAGCGAGCCCCCCCACCCCCCCCGCGCGGCGCGCGGGGGGGCGGGGCGCGGGGGGGCCCGCCCCCCCCCGGGGGGTTCGGGGGGGCGCGGTGTCCGCGTCCTAACCCGCGGCGCAACTCCCGGTCCAGGATCCGCCCGCTGACGTCCAGTTCGGTCCCGTCGACGAGCGTCACCCGGTAGTGGTTGCGCAGCAGCGAGAGCCGCTTGCGGCGCACGGTCGCGAGGGGCCGCCCGTCCCGCTCCACCGTCATCGCGTCCCGCAGCGCGAAGAACTTCTCCCGCAGGGTGACGAGCACCCGCCCGTCGGGGTCCTTCAGCTCCAGCGTGTCCCGCAGCCGCAGCGCCTTGCCGTCGACGAGGAAGGCGTGCCGGCCGTCCTCGTCCTCGATCCAGTAGTCGTCGCCGATCGCGAAGATCTTGTCCCGTACGAGGTATTTCATGACGACATGTCTCCCGCCCGCTGTTTCACGTGAAACAACGGGCCGTCACTCGAAGTAGCGCGTGAACGCCTCCGGGCCCGTCCCCAGCGTCGCGCCGAAGGGCTCGTCGAGCTGATGGACCAGCAGCGCGGTGAAGGCGATGAAGCCGGCCAGGCCCATCACCATCACCACATGGGTGCGGGTGTGGTGGATCCCGAAGATGAACATGAAGGCCAGGGTGAGGAAGCCGCCGATGACCAGCCCGGCCCACAGCACCGGCGACAACCGCTCCTCCGCCGCCGCCTCCCGGCTGCGCCGCGCGTCGTCCACGTACCCGAGCTGGGCGAGCACCTCCTGCGCGGCGATCTGCTGCGAGACGGTGGCGGTGTCGCCGACCTCGCCGGCCCGCCGGAGCTGTTCGAGCAGCCGCCAGCCCTCGGGGGCGAGCGGCTGCCGGGCGGCCATCAACGGCCACTCCACGTCCACGACATGGTCGGCGTACGTCCGGGCCGCCGCCCGCAGCGGCTCGCGCCGCTCCTCGGGGAGGGCGTCCGCGAGCAGATACGTCTGGTGCAGGGCGCTCGCCTCGGCCTGGGCGTGGTCGGAGGCGGCGGACCGGGTGTCCCAGACGGAGACCAGGCAGAGGCCGAGGACGATCGCGTAGAGGACCGACACCATCATGGCGATGTACTCGGCCACGTCCTCGCGCGGCTCCTCGCTCTCGGGGATCGGGAAGAGCCGTGTCTTGACGACGACGGCGAGCGCGCCGAGCAGGGCGACCCCGAAGACGACGACGAGCGTTTCGATCAGGGCCACGGGTCAGGACCTCCGGTTGCCGAAGAGCGCGGCGGCGAGGGCCGCCGGCACGAGGAGGAGCAGCAGCATCACGACGACCCCCATCTCGTCCGCCTCCCGCCCGCGCCGCCGCAGCCGCCCGAGGAACCCCTCGTCGTCGAGCCCGGCGGCCCGCGGCGCGGTGTCCACGGGCGGCGCGTCGGGGCGTGGCACGTCGGGTCGCGGTGAGTCCGGGCGCGGCGCGTCGGGACGCGGCGCGGCGGGCACCGCACCCCCTTCCCGTACGCCCTCCGGCCCGGCGGGAGCCGCCCCGACCAGCCCCTCACCCCCGACGCCTCCATCAGCCCCGGGCACGGGTCCCGCGACCGCACCCCCACCCACAACCGCCCCCGCCTCCGCGCCCTCGGCCCCGGCCGCCGGCGGCGCGTCCGGCGCGGGGGGCCCGACGGGCATCGCGCCCGAGGGCGGAGGCACGGCCGCGGCAGCACGTCCGGGAGCCCCGCCCGCACCCGGCACGGCCCCGGCCCGCCCCGGCCCACCGGGCGCCCCGACACCCACCGAAGTCTCTTCCTCCCCCTTCTCCTCCGCCACGGTGAAGGAGGCCCCGGCGCGCGCCGTGAGCAGCGGCGCCGGGACCACGCGCCCTGCGCCGTCGTAGGTCCTGACCCGGTCGGTCGCGGTGGCGACACCGGTGCTGCGGTGCGTGCCGGCCGGCCGCCGGACGGTCGCGGTGCAGCGCGCGGAGGCGCCGGGCGCGAGCACGGGGACGAGGCCGGGCCGCCCGCCGCAGTCCAGCCCCGCGGCGGAGAGCCGGAGCGCGGGATCGGCGAGGCGCACGTCGTACAGCGCCCGGTTGCCCCGGTTGGCGACGGTGTACGTGACGGCGGCCTCGCCCGCCGCGCCCGCCACGCGCACCCGCTCGCCGAGGACGAGGGACCCGAGGACACCGGTGTACCCGGCGCGGGCGGTCGCGCGGGCGGTCAGCCCGAGGGAGGGGACGCGCCCCTCGGCACGGACGGTGGCGGTACGGGCCCCGGGCACGGCTCGGAAGCGGGCGACGCACTCCATGGAGGTGAGCCCCACGAGCACCCGGCGCGGACAGCGCACGACGACCCCCGGAGGGTTCCCGGAATCCCGCACCCGCACCCCGTACAGATCGGCCCCGCCCCGGTTCACCAGCCGGTACCGCTTCACCACCTGGCCCCCGGCCCGCACCGCGACCGGCCGCTCCCCGCCGGACGCCCGGTCGTTGACCGTGACACCCAGCCGCAGCGCCCGGTCCCCGGCCCCACCGGCCCGCGCCGCCCCCGACCCGGCGAGCACGAGACAGGGCAGCACGAGCACCCCGGTGAGAAGCCAGGCCCCGACCCGAACAACCGGACGCCCCCGGAAGCGGGAATAGTCCGATGATCTGCCCGCACACGTCATACGCCCACCCCACCGTCCCCCCGCCCCACCCCCCACCCAGGGACACGCCCACACCCCCCACCCGGCCCCACCGATCCACCCGTACGCACCGCCCGTACGCATCCCGTCCGCACCGCGCCCCGCACCGCGGTGACAGGCCCGTCACCGCCCCTTCACGGACGGATGGCAAGCTTGAAGAATGAACGATGCCGCTCCGGCGCCCACCCCCGCGCCCGCCCCCCGTTCCCGCGCCCGTGTCCGTGCCCCCGAGCTGATCGGCAAGGGCGGCTGGCTGAACACCGGCGGCGACGACCTCACCCTCGCCGACCTGCGAGGAAAGGTCGTTCTGCTCGATTTTTGGACGTTCTGCTGCATCAACTGCCTCCATGTCCTCGACGAGCTTCGGGAGCTGGAGGAGAAGCACCGGGACACGCTCGTCATCGTCGGGGTGCACTCGCCGAAGTTCGTGCACGAGGCCGAGCACCAGGCCGTCGTGGACGCCGTGGAGCGGTACGAGGTGCACCACCCGGTGCTCGACGACCCGGAGCTGGCGACCTGGAAGCAGTACGCCGTGCGGGCCTGGCCGACGCTCGTCGTGATCGACCCGGAGGGGTACGTCGTCGCGCAGCACGCGGGCGAGGGGCATGCCAACGCGATCCGGACGCTCGTCGAGGAGCTGGAGGCGGAGCACGAGGCGAAGGGGACGCTGCGGCGCGGGGACGGGCCGTACGTGCCGCCGGAGCCCGTCGCCACCGATCTGCGCTTCCCGGGGAAGGCGGTCGTCCTGGCGGACGGGAACTTCCTCGTCTCGGACACCACCCGGCACCAGCTGGTCGAGCTGGCGGCCGACGGGGAGACCGTGGTGCGCCGGATCGGCGGCGAGGGCGTGTTCCGCGAGCCGCAGGGTCTCGCGCTGCTGCCGGACGGGAGCGTCGTCGTCGCGGACACCGTGCACCACGCGCTCCAGCGGTTCGACCCGGCGACGGGCGCGGTGGAGCGGATCGCGGGCACCGGCCGCCAGTGGTGGCAGGGCTCGCCGACCTCCGGGCCGGCGCTCGACGTGGACCTGTCCTCGCCGTGGGACGTCGCCTGGTGGCGGGGCAAGGTGTGGATCGCCATGGCCGGCGTGCACCAGATCTGGACGTACGACCCCGAGTCCGGGACCGTCGAGGTCGCGGCCGGCACGACGAACGAGGGGCTCGTCGACGGGCCCGGCGCCGAGGCGTGGTTCGCCCAGCCGTCCGGGCTCGCCGCCACCGAGGACCGGCTGTGGATCGCCGACTCGGAGACCAGCGCCCTGCGGTACGTCGACACCGACGGCACCGTCCACACCGCCGTCGGCACCGGCCTCTTCGACTTCGGGCACCGGGACGGCGCCGCCGAGCAGGCCCTCCTGCAGCACCCGCTCGGCGTGACGGCCCTGCCCGACGGCTCGGTCGCGGTCTCCGACACGTACAACCACGCCCTGCGCCGCTACGACCCGGCCACCGGCGAGGTCACCACCCTCGCCACGGATCTGCGCGAGCCCAGCGACGCGGTCCTGGTCGGCGAGGACATCGTCGTCGTCGAGTCGGCGCGCCACCGCCTCACCCGGCTGCGGCTCCCCGAGGAGGCCGTGAAGGTGGAGGCGGTCGCGCACCGCACCCGGCGCGAGGCCACCGAGGTCGCGCCCGGCGCCTTCCGCCTGGACGTCGTCTTCACGGCCCCGACGGGCCAGAAGCTGGACGAGCGGTACGGCCCCTCGACCCGCCTCCTGGTCTCCTCCACCCCGCCGGAGCTGCTGCTCTCCGGCGAGGGCACCGGCACGGACCTCTTCCGCGACCTGGAGCTGAACCCGGCCCTGACCGAGGGCGTCCTGCACGTCTCCGCGATGGCCGCGTCCTGCGACGACGACCCGGCCAACGAGTACCCGGCCTGCCACGTCCACCAGCAGGACTGGGGCGTCCCGGTGAAGCTCACGGAAGGCGGCGCGAGCCGCCTCCCGCTGATCCTCGCCGGCCTGGACGCCTAGCCGGAGCTCAGCCCTCCAGGAAGGCGACCAGGGCGTTGGCGAGGAGGTAGGGGTCCTCGGCGCCGCAGAGCTCGCGGGCGCTGTGCATGGAGAGGATCGCCACGCCGATGTCGACGGTGGTGATGCCGTGGCGGGCGGCCGTGATGGGGCCGATGGTGGTCCCGCAGGGCATGTCGTTGTTGGAGACGAACGACTGCCACGGCACGCCCGCCTTCTCGCACGCGGCGGCGAAGACGGCGCGGCCGGTGCCGTCGGTGGCGTACCGCTGGTTGACGTTGACCTTGAGGATCGGGCCGCCGTTGACGCGCGGGTGGTGCGTCGGGTCGTGCCGCTCCGCGTAGTTGGGGTGGACGGCGTGGCCGGTGTCGGAGGAGAGGCAGATCGTGCCGGCGAAGGCGCGGGCGCGGTCCTCGTAGCCGCCGCCGCGGGCGTAGACGGAGCGCTCCAGGACGGTGCCGAGGAGGGGGCCCTGGGCGCCGGTGTCGGCCTCGGAGCCGTTCTCCTCGTGGTCGAAGGCGGCGAGGACCGGGATGTACGGGAGGTCGTCGCGGCCCGCGAGGGCGGTGAGCGCGGCGACGCCGGCGTGGACGGAGATCAGGTTGTCCATGCGCGGTCCGGCGACGAGTTCGCGGTCGCGGCCGAGGTAGGCGGGGGCGTCGACGGCGTGCACCATCAGGTCCCAGCCGGCCACGTCCTCGGCGTCCACGCCGGCCTCGCCGGCGACGAACTCGATCAGGTCGCCCTCGTGGACGTCACCGGTGCCCCAGACCGGCTGCATGTGGCGCTGGCGGTCGAGCTTCAGCCCGTCGTTGGCGCTGCGGTCGAGGTGGATGGCGAGCTGCGGGACGCGCAGCAGCGGCCGGTCGACGTTGACGAGGCGGTGGCTGCCGTCGCGGAGGGTGAGGCGGCCGGCGAGGCCGAGGTCGCGGTCGAGCCAGGTGTTGAGGAGGGTGCCGCCGTAGATCTCGACGGCGATCTGCCGCCAGCCCTGGGTGCCCATGTCGGGGCGGGGCTTCACCCGCAGGTTGGGGGAGTCGGTGTGGGCGCCGACGATCCGGTACGGGGTGTGCGGGTCGGCGCCCGCGGGCACGTACCAGGCGATGATCGCGCCGCCGCGGGTGACGAACTTCCCGCCGCTGGTCCCGTCCCACGCCGCGGTCTCCTCGACCCGGCGGAAGCCCGCCTTCTCCAGCCGCTCGGCGGTGTTGGCCACCGCGTGGTACGGCGACGGGGACGCCGAGAGGAAGGTCATCAGGTCATCGGTGTGGCCGGGGCCGAAGGGTGCGGACGCCGGTCGGGAAGCTGCGCTGCTCATGCGCCCCACCTTACGGGGGCGTTTCGGCGGTGCCGGGCGGGGTGAGCCGGGCCGCTTCTCGGCGGCTCCCGCCAAGGCGGAACGGCCCGCCCCCCTCCCCGGGGACGGGCCGTTCCAGTAAGGATCGAGGCGTGTTCCTGTGGGGTGGGGTACGAGTACCCCACCCCACGTACCGAGGTACTAGAACGCCGCCTCGTCCAGGTCCATCAGGCCGCCGTCCACGCCGTCGGCGAGGAGGCGCTCGGTGGAGACGCCGGGCAGGACGTTGGCGGCGAAGAACTTCGCGGCCGCGATCTTGCCCTGGTAGAAGGCGACATCCTTGCCGGTGGCGCCGGCCGCGAGCTTCTCGGCGGCGACGGCCGCGCCGCGCAGCAGCAGGTAGCCGACGACGACGTCGCCGGAGGCCATGAGGAGGCGGGTGGTGTTGAGGCCGACCTTGTAGATGTTCTTGACGTCCTCGCCGGTGGCGGTGAGGTCGGTGATCATCTTGCCGACGATCGCCTCCAGGTCGACGGCCGCCTTGGCGAGCGCGTCGCGGGCGCCGGCCAGCTCCTCGCCGCCGGTGCCGACCGCGAGGAACTTCTTGATCTCCTCGGAGAGGGTGTTCAGGGAGGCGCCCTGGTCGCGGACGATCTTCCGGAAGAAGAAGTCCTGGCCCTGGATGGCGGTGGTGCCCTCGTAGAGGGTGTCGATCTTGGAGTCCCGGATGTACTGCTCGATCGGGTACTCCTGGAGGAAGCCGGAGCCGCCGAAGATCTGGAGCGACTGCGCGAGCTGCTCGTAGCCCTTCTCGGAGCCGTAGCCCTTCACGATCGGGAGCAGGAGGTCGTTGAGGCCGTGCAGGGCCTTGGCGTCCTCGCCGGCCGCTTCCTTGACCTGGATGGCGTCCTGGACGGAGGCCGTGTAGAGGACGAGGGAGCGCATGCCCTCGGCGTACGCCTTCTGCGTCATCAGCGAGCGGCGGACGTCGGGGTGGTGGGTGATGGTGACCTTGGGCGCGGCCTTGTCCATGAAGTTGGCCAGGTCGGTGCCCTGGACGCGCTCCTTGGCGTACTCCAGGGCGTTGAGGTAGCCCGTGGAGAGGGTGGAGATCGCCTTCGTGCCGACCATCATGCGGGCGAACTCGATGATGAGGAACATCTGGCGGATGCCGTCGTGCTTGTCGCCGATGAGCCAGCCCTTGGCGGGGTGCTGGTCGCCGAAGGTCATCTCGCAGGTGTTGGAGGCCTTGAGGCCCATCTTGTGCTCGACGTTGGTGGCGTAGACGCCGTTGCGGGCGCCCAGCTCGCCGGTCTCCCAGTCGAACTCGTACTTGGGGACGAGGAAGAGGGAGAGGCCCTTGGTGCCGGGGCCGGCGCCCTCGGGGCGGGCGAGGACGTAGTGGAGGATGTTCTCCTCCATGTCGTGCTCACCGCTGGTGATGAAGCGCTTGACGCCCTCGATGTGCCAGGAGCCGTCCTCCTGCTGGATGGCCTTGGTGCGGCCGGCGCCGACGTCGGAGCCCGCGTCGGGCTCGGTGAGGACCATGGTGGAGCCCCAGCGCTTCTCGACGGCGATCTGGGCGACCTTCTTCTGCGCCTCGTTGCCCTCGTTGTAGAGGACGCCGGCGAAGGCCGGGCCGGAGGAGTACATCCAGACGGCCGGGTTCGAGCCGAGCAGCAGCTCCGCGTAGGCCCAGACGAGGGAGCGCGGGGAGACGGTGCCGCCGATGCCCTCGGGGATGCCGAGGCGCCAGTACTCGGACTCCATGAAGGCGTCGTAGGACGCCTTGAAGGTGGCCGGGACCGGGGCGGTGTTGGTCTCCGGGTCGAAGACCGGCGGGTTGCGGTCGGCGTCGGCGAAGGATTCGGCCAGCTCGTTCTCGGCGAGGCGGCGGATCTCGTCGAGGATGCTCTTGGCGGTGTCGACGTCCATCTCCTCGAACGGACCGGTGCCGTACACCTTGTCGCGGCCGAGCACCTCGAAGAGGTTGAACTCGATGTCGCGGAGATTCGACTTGTAGTGCCCCATGGCGACGGCTCCGTAAAGACTCGGGGAGGGATTCCTCGTGCGCGCGCCACCCAGGTCCTACTCACGAGTAGCGCACTCTTCTCTCCGATGATGCTACCCACCGGTAATAAGAGCAACCCCTTCCGGGCGATCTGTGACGCAGTAGGCTCAGGGCCCATGTACGGCTACGAGCAGAATCCGGGCGCGCAGCAGCAGTACGGACCGCCTCCGCAGGGGCAGTACGCGCCGCAGGCGGGCATGCAGGGGGGCGTGCCCGGCGGGTACGGGCAGCAGCAGGCCCCGCTGTACCCCGAGCCCTCGCCGCCCTCCCTCGCCGACGCCGTACGCGCCTTCACCACCGGCACCCTCGCCGCCGAGGACTTCCAGCAGATCTTCGCGACCTCGAAGGTCTACTGCCCGCGCGGGGACAACCCCGGCTTCCTGGCCCTGCACAACACCCAGCAGCCGGTGATCCCGATGTTCACCTCGCTGAAGGAGCTGCGGCGGTACGCGGGCAAGGAGTCGAAGTACTTCGTGATCACCGGCGCCGAGGTGATCGACCTGCTGCCGACCGGCTACGGCTTCGTCCTCGACATGGAGGGCGACCACCGGATGGTCTTCGACGCGAAGGCCGTGGAGCAGATGGTCGACTTCGCGATGCGGCGGATGTACGGCTGACGCACGCTGGACGTGACGAAGAGCAGAGAGCGCCCGGGAGGAATTCCTCCCGGGCGTTCCGCGTTCCGGGTGGCAGGAAGTTCAGCATTCAACTAAAGTGGTCGTACGAGGACAGGCCGAGCCGGCCACCGTGCCCTCAGGCCGTACGAAGGAGGTCCCGCCATGCCCGCCGTGACTGTCGAGAACCCGCTCAACCTGCCGCGCGTCGTCGCCGCGGCCGACGCCACCCCGCGCCCCGTGCTCGCCGTCACCACGGCCCCCCAGGGCTTCGAGGGCGAGGGCTTCCCGGTCCGCCGCGCGTTCGCGGGCATCAACTACCAGTACCTCGACCCGTTCATCATGATGGACCAGATGGGCGAGGTGGAGTACGCGCCGGGCGAGCCCAAGGGCACCCCCTGGCACCCCCACCGCGGCTTCGAGACCGTCACCTACATCATCGACGGCACCTTCGACCACCAGGACTCCAACGGCGGCGGCGGCACCATCACCAACGGCGACACCCAGTGGATGACCGCCGGCTCCGGCCTCCTCCACATCGAGGCCCCGCCGGAGTCCCTCGTCGTCAGCGGCGGCCTCTTCCACGGCCTCCAGCTGTGGGTCAACCTGCCCGCGAGCGACAAGATGATGGCCCCCCGCTACCAGGACATCCGCGGCGGCCAGGTCCAGCTCCTCACCTCCCCCGACGGCGGCGCGCTGCTCCGCGTCATCGCCGGCGAGCTGGACGGGCACCAGGGCCCCGGCATCACCCACACCCCGATCACGATGATCCACGCCACGCTCCGCCCCGGCGCCGAGATCACCCTGCCCTGGCGCGAGGACTTCAACGGCCTCGCCTACGTCATGGCCGGCCGCGGCACCGTCGGCGCCGAGCGCCGTCCGATCCACCTCGGCCAGACCGCCGTCTTCGGACAGGGCGGCTCGCTGACCGTCCGCGCGGACGAGAAGCAGGACTCGCACACCCCGGACCTGGAGGTCGTCCTCCTCGGCGGACAGCCCATCCGCGAGCCCATGGCCCACTACGGCCCGTTCGTCATGAACACCCAGGCCGAACTCCGGCAGGCCTTCGAGGACTTCCAGGCCGGCCGCCTCGGCACCATCCCGGCCGTGCACGGCATGGGCGAGTAGGCGGCCCGCGCCGATGTGACGGGTCGTCGCCCGGACGGCCCGTCATGTCCGCATTCGGCGGACATCGGTGTGATCTTATGGACGGGTGGAGACGAGTCGAACACCCCTGCTTCCCGAGCCCGCCCGCAAGCTCGCCGCCTGGTGCGCCGTGCTGCTCCTGGTGGCCGGGGTGGCCGCCGTCTTCATCTGGCTCTGCGTGGTCTTCAAGACGGCCGTGACCCCGGTGCTGCTCGCCATCCTCGGGACGGCGCTGCTCGGCCCGCTCTACCGCCGGCTGCTGCGGATGAAGGTCAGCGCGTCCCTCTCCGCCGCCATCACCGTCGCCGCCGTCCTCGTGGTCGTCGGCGGCGCCACGTACATCGTCGTCGCCGCGCTCATCGAGACCGGCGACCAGATCCTCGCCTCGCTCCGCCAGGCCGCCGTCGACATCGCCGAGCACTTCGGCGCCGCCGGGACCTCGCTGGAGGACCTGGCCGCCAACGCCAAGAAGCTCCTGGAGCGGTTCGGCGGGACCGCCGCCTCCGGCGTGATCTCCGGGCTCAGCGTCGTCGGGCAGATGCTCGCCACCGCCGTCCTCGCCCTGCTGCTGATCTTCTTCTTCCTCCGCGACTCCGACAAGGCCGTCGGCGCCCTGCGCGCCTTCGTCCCGTCCGGCACCTCCGACACCGCCGAGGCCATGGCCCGCCGCGCCTTCGAGGCCGTCGAGGGCTTCATGCGCGGCACCACCCTCGTCGCCTTCGTCGACGCCGTCCTCATCGGCGTCGGCCTGCTGATCCTCCAGGTGCCCGGCGCGATCGGCCTCGCCGCCCTCGTCTTCGTCACCGCCTACATCCCCTACCTGGGCGCCTTCCTCTCCGGCGCGGTCGCCGTCCTCGTCGCCCTCGCCGACCGCGGCTTCGCCATCGCCCTGTGGGTGCTCGGCATCGTCCTCGCCGTCCAGGTCATCGAGGGCAACGTCCTGCAGCCGATGGTCCAGAGCCGCACCGTCCAGATGCACCCCGCCGCCGTGATGCTGGCCATCACCGCCGGCGCCTCCGTGGCGGGCATCCTCGGCATGCTCCTCGCCGTCCCCCTCACCGCCGCCGCCACCGGCATCCTCGGCGAGCTCCGCGCCCGGTACGGCTCCGCCGCGGCCCCCGAGAAGACCGCGTAGAAGACCGCGTAGAAGACCGCAGAAGACCGCCTAGACCGGCGCCCCGCCCGGTTCGAAGGACTTCAGCATGGCCTCCAGGGCCGCCTGGTCGGGGCCCACCCACGGGTCCGCGTCCGGCGCGGCCGCCAGCGTCCCCAGCATCCGGTCCGTCATCCGCACGGCCGGCGGCAGATGGGTGCAGAGCACGATCTCCGGGGCCGCCTCGCGCAGCGGGGCCAGCGTCGCCCGGTACCTCTCCGGGTCCACCACGTGCACCCACGGGCTGTCGATCGTCGCCCACAGCAGCTGCGCGTCCCGCAGCTCCTCCGGCTTCAGATCGCTCGCGTGCCCGCTCTCGGCGAGTTCGGCGCTCGGCATCGGGGCGCCGAAGCAGTCCGAGCTGAAGCAGATCCGGGTCCGGTCGTCGTAGAACCCGACGGTCGCCGGACTGTCGAAGAGCGGCGGACGGAAGGCGTGCAGGGCCCGGTCGCCGACGTCCAGGGACTGCCCCGGGTTGAGGAAGTACACCCGGTCCAGCGGCAGCGGCCGCTCGGTGGTCATGATCCCGAACCCGAGGAAGGTGGTCACCACGCGCGCGCGTGGCGCCGCGTCGAGCAGGTCGAAGATCCCGCCCGTGTGGTCGCGGTCCGGGTGGGTGAGCCAGATCCACCGCACCTCGGCCGGGTCGATCACCCCGGCGAGCACGGCGAGGAAGTCCCGGTCCTCCAGCGACAGACCGGTGTCCACGACGACGGGTTCGGCGGCGGTCAGCACATAGGCGTTGACGGGGATGTGGCCGATCCCCGGAATCTCCAGGCTGTCGGCGATGACGGTGGTGTCGCTGCCGACCTTGTGGGTGTCCATGACGAGCTCCGTGGTCCCCCCGGCGGCCGTACGACACCAGTCTCCGCCGCCTCCCCGCCCACCGCGCGGCGGGGAGACGGGCGCACGCGCGCGTGCGGAGGCGCCTCGCACGTCGCCGGAGGCCGTACCCGTGTCGCCGGAGGCCGTACGCGCGCCGGCCGGTGGTCGTACGAGCGCCGGCCGGTGGTCGTACGAGCGCCGGCGCCGTGCCCGTACGGCCGCCGCCAGCCCTACGGGCAGCAGCCCTCCGGGTCCGCCGGTTCGCGGAGTTCGAACCAGATCGTCTTGCCCTCGCCGCGTGGTGCGACGCCCCACGCGTCCGCCAGCATCTCCATCAGGACGAGGCCGCGGCCGCTGGAGGCCATCTCGCCGGGGTGGCGCATGTGCGGGAGTTCGTCGCTGGCGTCGGAGACCTCGACCCGCAGGCGGCGGGACTTCCCCCCGCAGGCGACCTCGGCGGTGAGGAGGGCGTCGCCGTCCGTGTGGACGAGCACGTTGGTGACCATCTCCGAGACCATCAGGACCGCCGCGTCGAGCTGGTCCTCGTCCGTCCAGTCGTGCAGCAGCTGCCGCACCTGCTCGCGCGCCTCCGCGATCCGCTCCGGCTCCGCCTGGGCGATCGTCATCAGGGTGCGGCGCGGGGTCTCCCGTACCGTCGTCGCCGGCCGCCGCGAGAGCAGCAGCACCGCGATGTCGTCCTCGCGCCGGTCCGCCAGCGGGCCGGTGGTGTGGTGGGAACCCGGGCCGTGCACCGCCTCCACGAGGGTGTCGGCCAGCTCCTCCAGGTCGTCGCCCCGGTGCTCCTCCAGGAGCCGCCTGACCCGCTCCCAGCCGCTGTCGAGGTCGTGCCCGCCGGTCTCCAGCAGCCCGTCGGTGCAGATCATCAGCGTCTCGCCGGGATCGAGGGTGAGCCGGGTGGTGGGGTAGTCGGTGTCCGCGTCGATGCCGAGCGGCAGCCCGCCCGCCGTCGGCCTCAGCAGGACCGTCCCGTCGACCATCCGCACCGCCGGGTCCGGGTGACCCGCCCGCGCGATGTCCACCGTCCCCGTCTCCAGGTCCACCTCCAGGTACAGGCAGGTCGCGAAGCGCGGCCCGCCGCCGGGACCCTCCGCCTCCGCCCCGTACCCGTCGTTCACCCCGTACAGGAACCGCGAGGCCCGCGACAGCACCGCGTCCGGCCGGTGCCCCTCGGAGGCGTACGCCCGCAGCGCGATCCGCAGCTGGCCCATCAGCGCCGCCGCCCGCACGTCGTGCCCCTGGACGTCCCCGATGACCAGCGCGATCCGGCCCGCGCCGCCGCTCCGGCCGCCGGGCAGCCGGATCATGTCGTACCAGTCGCCGCCCACCTGGAGCCCGCCGCCGGTCGGCACGTACCGCGCCGCCACCTGGATCCCCGGGATCCCCGGGCCGAGCACCGGCATCATCGTCCGCTGGAGCCCCAGCGACAGCTCCCGCTCCGACTCCGCCACCCCGGCCCGGGCCAGCGCCTGCGCCAGCATCCGCGCCACCGTCGTCAGCACCGACCGCTCGTCCGGCGTGAACGCCACCTGGTGCTTGAAGGCCGCCATCCAGGCGCCCATCGTCCGCCCCGCCACCACCAGCGGCACGAACGCCCACGACTGCCGCTCGAACCGCTCCGCCAGCGGCCACGTCATCGGGAAGCGGCGCCGGTACTCCTCCGGCGACGGCAGATAGATCGCCCGCCCGGTCCGCACCACCTCCGCCGCCGGATAGTCCGTCGCCAGCGACATCGACGTGAAGGGGCCCTCGTCGCCGTCCCGCTGCCCGTGGTGCCCGATCACCGTCAGCCGCTCGCCCGACATCCCGAAGACCGCGAGCCCGTCCGGCGAGAACCCCGGCATCGACAGCGAGGCCGCCACCCGCAGCACCTCCGCCGTCGACCGCGCCTCCGCGAGCGCCCGCCCCGCGTCCAGCAGGAACGCCTCCCGCGACCGCCGCCAGTCGCCCGTGATCGGCGTGTGCGGCCCGGCCGTCCCCGGCTGCGGCTCGGCCACCTCCTGGATCGTGCCGACCAGCTGGTAGTCGCCGCCCTCGACCAGCGGCTTGGACCGGCTCCGTACCGTACGGACCACCCGGCCGCTCTCGTCCATGATCCGCAGCCGCGCCTCGGCCAGCGTCCCCTCCGCCACCGCCAGGTTGACCACGCCGTCGATCTCGTTCCAGTCCACCGGATGGAAACGCGACCGCACCGCCGCCTCGGTCAGCCGCACCGGCTCCGCGGGCAGCCCGAGCAGCCGGGCGGCCTCGGCGTCGAGCGAGACGATCCCGGAAGCGTTGTCCCAGCGCCACAGGCCCGTGGCGATCGCGGCCAGGACGTCCTCGGTGCGCATTGCCCCACTTTATGAATATCGGACTGCGTGTCGCCACCGAGAGTATTCGAATCGCGATCTTGGGTGTCCCGGTAGGCTTGGGGCGGCCCCGGCACTGCCCGGGCCGAGGTCTCACGCTTTCTCTCCGATCCCGAAGACTGGATGAACGACGATGCATCGGTACAGGTCCCACACCTGCGGCGAGCTCCGCGCCTCTGACGTCGGCACCGACGTCCGGCTCAGCGGCTGGCTGCACAACCGTCGAGACCTGGGCGGCATCCTCTTCATCGATCTGCGCGACCACTACGGCATCACGCAGCTCGTCGCCCGCCCCGGCACCCCCGCCTACGAGGCCCTCGACAAGCTGACGAAGGAGTCCGTCGTCCGCGTCGACGGCAAGGTCGTCTCCCGCGGCACGGAGAACGTCAACCCCGAGCTGCCCACCGGCGAGGTCGAGGTCGAGGTCGGCGAGGTCGAGGTCCTCGGCGCCGCCAAGCAGATCCCCTTCACCATCAACGCCGACGACGGCGTCAACGAGGAGCGGCGCCTGGAGTACCGCTTCCTCGACCTGCGCCGCGAGCGCATGCACCGCAACATCATGCTGCGCTCCGCCGTCATCGCCGCCATCCGCTCCAAGATGGTGGCCCTCGGCTTCAACGAGATGGCGACCCCGATCCTCACCGCGACCTCCCCCGAGGGCGCCCGTGACTTCGTCGTCCCGTCCCGCCTCAACCCGGGCAAGTTCTACGCGCTCCCGCAGGCCCCGCAGCAGTTCAAGCAGCTGTTCATGATCTCGGGCTTCGACCGCTACTTCCAGATCGCGCCCTGCTTCCGCGACGAGGACGCCCGCGCCGACCGCTCGCCCGGCGAGTTCTACCAGCTCGACGTCGAGATGAGCTTCGTCGAGCAGGAGGACGTCTTCCAGCCGATCGAGAAGCTCATGACCGAGCTCTTCGAGGAGTTCGGCGGCGGCCGCCACGTCACCTCGCCGTTCCCGCGGATCCCGTTCCGCGAGTCGATGCTCAAGTACGGCAACGACAAGCCCGACCTGCGCACCTCGCTCGAACTCGTCGACATCACCGACGTCTTCGAGAAGTCGGAGTTCAAGGCGTTCGCCGGCAAGCACGTCCGCGCCCTCGCCGTCCCGGACACCGGCGACCAGCCGCGCAAGTTCTTCGACGGCCTCGGCGACTTCGCCGTCTCCCTCGGCGCGAAGGGCCTGGCCTGGGTCCGCGTCGGCGAGGAGAACGCCCTCACCGGCCCGATCGCCAAGTTCCTCACCGAGGAGAACGTCAAGGTCCTCACCGAGCGCCTGGGCCTCAAGCCCGGCCACGCGGTGTTCTTCGGCGCCGGCGACTTCGACGAGGTCTCCAAGATCATGGGCCCGGTCCGGGTCGAGGCCGCCAAGCGCGCGGGCCAGTTCGAGGAGAACGTCTTCCGCTTCGCCTGGATCGTCGACTTCCCGATGTACGAGAAGGACGAGGAGACCGGCAAGATCGACTTCTCGCACAACCCCTTCTCCATGCCGCAGGGCGGCCTCGAGGCCCTGGAGACGAAGGACCCGCTGGACATCCTCGGCTGGCAGTACGACATCGTCTGCAACGGCATCGAGCTGTCCTCCGGCGCCATCCGGAACCACGAGCCCGACATCATGTTCAAGGCCTTCGAGATCGCCGGCTACAGCCGCGAGACCGTCGAGACCGAGTTCGCCGGCATGCTCCGCGCCTTCCAGTACGGCGCCCCGCCGCACGGCGGCATCGCCCCCGGCGTCGACCGCATCGTCATGCTCCTCGCGGACGAGCCCAACATCCGCGAGACCATCGCGTTCCCGCTGAACGGCAACGCGCAGGACCTCATGATGGGCGCCCCGACCGAGCTCGACGAGACCCGCCTGCGCGAGCTGAACATCCAGCTCCGCAAGCCGGTCGAGAAGAAGGTCACGGAGGACCGCCCGGTCACGGAGTCGGTCCACCCGGACGCGGCCCGCTGACGCTGACGCGCGGGTGAAGGGCCCGGGATCCGCGAGCAGCGGATGCCGGGCCCTTCGTCATGCCTCAGGCCGCAGCCGATCCCAGGACGTCCCTCGCGTCTCCAGGAACTCACTCAGATACAACTCCGTGCCCACCCCGGGATCCTGCCCCTCCAGCCACAGCGAATCGCACTCCGGACACAGCAGGAACCACTCCCCGCTCTCCTCGGCCCGATACCCCCGCAACCAGTCCTGCCCACAGTGCACACAGGCCACCCGAGCCCGGCGGCGAGAGGGGGACCGAGGCGCGAGCCGCGTACAGGTCAGTCGCTCCTCGTGATCCAGCACGAGGACGAGGAACTCCCCCGAGGCCGCCGTCGCCACCACGATCAGCTCGTCCATGGACGGGTACCAGAGGTCATCGAGGGTGGCAAGCAGAGCCGACGCCCGCATCTCGACAGCCACGCGATCCGCCGGCCAGGCGACGAACACGGAAGGGCCGTCGTCGGCGAGCCAAGGCGCCAGAAGGGCCCGCAACGCTTCTGAGTCGGTATCCTCCGACACATCCACGTCGTACCGCGCGTCGCCGCGGAGCAGAGGCAGCCTGCTCCAGCTACCACCGATCACCTCCACAACCCGCGCCAGGGCCTGCGCGTCGGGCCGCAGCCCGAGTGCGCTCAGCGTGCTCGAGAGGCCAGGCGGCATGGTGTCTCCTCAGTGGCTTTCGCGGTACCGGTCCCCACGGTGCGGACGAAGGCGAACGGAGCGTCGCCGCCCCGTTCGCGCGCCGCCCTCATCCCGCGACCCACCGCACCTCCCCGTCGTGCACCTCACCGGTCGGTACGAGCCCGGCGGCGCGGGCGACGGCGGCCGAGGCGGCGTGGTCGGGGTGGACGTGGGCGACGACGGTACGGACCCGGGGCCGCAGCCACCCGACGAGCGCGCGGGCGGCCTCGGAGGCGTAACCGCGCCCCTGCCAGGCGGTCCCGACGACCCAGGCGACCTCGGCGACACCGCCGGCCACGGTGGCCTGCACGGTCCCGACGAGCCGCCCGCCGTCCCGCTCCCGCACGACCCAGTTGCACCAGCTGGTCCCCGGCTCCGGCGCCCCGGCCGCCCACCGCACATACCGCGCCCGCAACTCCTCAAGCCCCTCCGGCGCCCCTCCGATGAACCGGTGCAGCGCCGGATCCCCCAGCACCCCCACCATCTCCTCGGCGTGCGAGACCTCCAACGGCACCAACTCCAGCCGCTCCCCGGCAGGGATCACCTCGACGACCACGCCGCCCCCTCGCACCCTCACCCAACTCCTCCAGCGCCTCTCTCGGGCGCGGTCGCACCCGAGACGGTCAGGCCCGTCGCTTCCTTGCGATTCACCGGTGTGGCCGCCCCTCCTCGAGATCGATTCCGTGCAAGCTCCGCAGAATCGCATCGAGGTCCATGAGGGCGTGACGGCAGAGTTCCTGATCACGCAGCAACGTGGCCTCCCGATCACGAAAGCCCTCCGAGGCGACGAAGCCATCAACTCCCACCAGCAGACGGGACGGACCAAGGACCCAGTTCCGCCGTGAGGCGTCGATACGCCATTCCATCAAGGTCGACGCCGCTTCGACGGCCCGCGTGGCGATCCGCAGCCGCTCCGCGCTCGGTTCCACGAACCCCCATCCCAAAAAGGGGACTTGCAGGTACGCGTACTGGGGATGCGGACCGCCGCTGAGCCGGATCCACCGCAAAGCCCCCACCCGCCCGAGCGCCTTCAGCGCCAGCTCGAACCGCTCACTCATCCCACCGCTCCCGCTCCGCCCACAGCGGCGGCCTGCCGAGTGCCTCCAGGTACTGCTCGAGGATCACGAAGGGCGGAGCGCCGGACGGTTCCTCGTGCTCCCACACCGTGTCGCACTCCCTGCACACCTGGAGCACCACCGTCGTGTCGACGACTCGGCACAGCACGATCCACCCTGCTCGCATTTCGGACACCAAAACCACACAGACCTCCGCGTCTCCCGTGCTCCCCGACTGGAGCCGGAATGTCTTGGAGCGTGGCTCAGTCAGCCGCCAAGGCGTAGGCAGAAAGTCGGCGGATGTATGCCATATCTGCCGTCGCGCGCAACTGGACTGCAGTGGAACTGATTTCGAGGGTGATCCCGTCCTGGGGGTGTAGGGAGATGTCTGCCAAGGGGTTCGATGTGAACCCGTTGAACGAGATGGTTCCCAGTCCAGTCAGGCTCAGAGTCACCTGGACTGTATTGAATCCTTGTGTCGTCCACTTCGTCGGAGGTCGCCTCGGGAAGGACGGCATATCGAACCGGAGGTTCAACGCCGGCCCTTCACGGGACAGTTCGATGTCATGGAGGGAGACGCCTCTGAGGTCCGGAACATCGCCCCCGTAAACACCCTCAATTCCTTTGGGGTCGGCGAGGAGAGAGGTCCATTTCATGTGTCAGTCCAGTCAGTAATCACATATGTATGGGCGAGTCATGACGTAGTCGTGATTGTCATCCAAGATCCGATCGCCGTCTCGATCGGTCATGGGAACTCTCTCGATCTCCATCGGATGCTGAGACATGGGGATTCCCAAATGGGCCGGATTCGGGGTCGTAGTACCGGCCCGGGAAGCGGAGGGGGTGTAGGTGGTGGCGGACTTGTTCCAGGTGGTGGTGCCCCAGAGGGTGGCGCGGGTGTGCCAGGCCAACTCACGGGATTCGTCGACCAGTTCCGTGGGGGTGCCCTCCGCATGGGCCAGGTCGATGCCCTTCGCCATCGCCGCCAACGCCGCCGCCGGCGCGGCGAGATCAGGCTCGTTGCCGCTCACTGCTCCCCCGTTCCCCCTGCTTCTGCCAGATCGACCGCCACCAGTACCGAGGTCCGTCGGAATTCGCCGAGCAAATGGGCAAACTCACGCTGTGCCGCGGCAGCCGGGTCGGTCGCTTTCCGCTCCGGGGCGGGAATCCGGCTGGCCGCAGAGGGGCAGAGTCTGTCAAGTCGGCGAATCTGGAGTGCTGCTGAGGTACTGCTGTCTTCTCCCCGTGGTCCTTCACCTCGGCCATGCTGTCATGCGGCGGTTTCCGTCAGCAACGGGGGACGGGGCTGGTGGAGGGGGTGGCGTCAGCGGTGCCGCAGGAGGGGCAGGTCGGGGTCAGGGCCTTGAAGGTGACGTCGCAGGCGTCGCAGAGCCAGATGAGGTCGGGTGGGGGGAGTGGGGGGTGGGCTTGGAGGGGTGGGGGTGCTGGGGGGAGGTGGGTGGTCAGGCGGTGGGCGAGGAGGGCGGCGGGGTGGGTGAGGGGGCCCTGGGGGAGGTTGGCCGTCAGGGCGTGGTGGATGGTCTCGGGTGCGGCGTCGCGTTCCAGCCAGGCCGCGACGCCTGGGGCGAGGTGGTCGGCGTCGGCCTCGGAGACGTACAGGCGGGGGTCCGCCTTTCGTAGGTCGAGGAGGACGTGGAGGGCGCTGCGGAGGAGTTCGCGGGCCGGGAAGCCGGGGCGGGGGACGGGTGGGAGGGGGCGGCGGCCCGCGGGTTTGGGGGTGGGGGGAGTGGGGGGAGTGGGGGGTGCGGTCGGCTTCGGGGGTTTCCTGTGTGGAGGCTTCCGGGGCGGTGCCTCGTCCTGCGACGGCTTGTGGCAGAAGACCGTGTGGGTGCGGACGCGGCCGTCGGGGGTGCGGACCACCGTGCGGCGCAGGTAGCCATGGGCTTCCAGGGCGTTCAGGGCCCTCGACACGGTCGTCCTGCCGAAGTGGAGCTTGTCGGCGAGGGTCCGGATGTCCACCCGGGTGCCCTCGGGCTGCGAGGCGATGTAGCAGGCGATGGCGATGGCCGCGCCGCCCAGCGTCGCGTGCTGGATGAGGGCGTTGTCCAGGACCGTGAAGTTGCGGGTGAGGCGGACCCGCTCGTGGCACACTCCGCCGGAAGTACGCTGGGAAGAGTGGTTCTTGGCGGATGGGCGGGACGTGGGGGGCCGGCGCCGACTACGCTGCTGGGTATCCATCGGGAAGGTGTTGCTTCCTGGTTGGTAGGCCCTCGCACTGGGACGGCAATCCCGGCGGGGGCCGACGCATTTCTGCGCTCGGTTGGGATGTCGCTGAGCGTAGTCCCTCCAACCTGCCGCGAAACGCCATCAGTTGGCATATTCACTCTCGTGAGTGACCGCGCTCCCACGCCCGCGCGAGGGTGGGTGGGTGGGAGTTCTTGCGCCCGGTTCTTTGGCTTTTTGCCACCCGCGCCACAGGCGTCCGGTCCACCGGAGCCCGGTCGGCCGGGCTCCGGGGGGGAGGGGGAAACGTCCAGGTCAGGGCGGTGGTCGGTGCTTCGGCGGGCCGTGGGGTCTCACATGTGGGAGCGCAGTACGTCGACCTCGCAGCCCGATGCGAAGGGGTCGAAGCCGTGGTCGGTCAGCCAGCGGACCGCCAGCAGGCTTCGCAGTGACCACCAGGCGCGGATCACGTCGAGGTCGACGCCGGTGCCATAGCCGGCGAGGACGTCGTCGAGGTGCTCCTCGTGTCCGAGCGTGAAGGTGGCGAGGTCGTACAGGGCATCGCCCCGGCCCGCCTCGGACCAGTCGATGACGCCCGTCACCTCGTCGCCGTCGACGAAGACATGCGCGATCTGCAGGTCGCCGTGTGTGAACGCCGGGGTCCACGGCCGGAGCGCGGCCTGGGCCACCTGGCGGTTGCGGGCGACCAGGTCGGCGGGCAGGAGACCTCTCGCCACGAGCAACGCGCACTCCTCGTCGAGTTCCGCCGCCAGCGCGACGGTGCTCCGGCCGGACCGGCCGGGCCAGGCGGGCGGCGGCGCGTCGTGCAGCTTGCGGATGGCCGCGCCCGCCGCTGCCCATGCCGCCGGCGACCCGGTCGCCGGACCGCCGAGGCGTCCGAGCGCCGCCCCCGGGAGTGCGGCGATCGCGAGCACGGGCGGCTTGCGCCACAGGACCGCCGGGGTGGGGACCGGCGCGCGGGACATCGCCTCGACCTCGACGTCGATACGCGCCTGGTCGGCGTCCACCTTCAGAAACACGTCGCCGACGCGCAGGGTCGCGCGTTCGGAGTGGGCGACGACGACCTGGACCTCATCCATGGGCGACCGGTCTTCCAGAGGGGGCGCCGACGGCACCGGGGCCAACGGGGAGACCTGCAGCGGGATCTGGCCGTACGTCAGAGCCAGCCGCGCTGGGCCGCTTTGAGGCCCGCCTCGAAGCGGCTCGTCGCGTCGAGGCGTTCCATCAGGGCGGCCATCTGGCGGCGTACCGTCCGCAGGGAGACGCCGAGGCGCTTGCCCGCGGCCTCGTCGGTCATGCCGGAGGCCAGGAGCTTCAGGAGGCCGCGTTCGGTGGGGGAGAGGCCGTCGGGGCCGTCGTGGTCGGCGCGGTGGTCGGCGCCGAGCGGGACGGCCATCTCCCAGGTCTGCTCGAAGAGGGCGAGGAGCGGCGTGACGATGCCGGGGGCGCTGGTGCAGAGCGCGCCGAGGCGGGTGTTGGCCGGGTCGATGGGGACGACGGCGACGCGGCGGTCGAAGACGAGCATCCGCGGCGGGGTCTCCGGACAGGTGCGGATCTGGCCGCCGTTCTCGGTGTGCCAGCGGGCGTACGCGAAGGTCGCCGGGTCGTTGCGGGCGCTGTCCTGGTAGATCGTCCGCAGGGTCACGCCCCGGGCGAGGGCGCGCTCGTCCAGGGGGCGGGCCGCGGCGAGGCTCGCCGGGGACTGGGCGCCACCGGGTTCGATGGAGCAGCACTCGTCGGTGAGGTCGCGGGCGAGGCTCTCCAGGCGGGACTGGATGGCGTCGAGGCCGACGAGCCGTTCGGCGCCGTCCAGGCCGGTGGTGGGCCGGTCGGCGGCGTACGCGGCGACGGTACGGGCGACCGCCTCCTTGCTGCGGGCCAGTTCCTGCTGGCGGCGCAGGAGTTCGGCCTCCTGGCGGCGCAGGATCGAGTCGAAGCCGGTCTCCGGGCTGACCGCGCGGAGCATGCCGGGCGTGTCCCGCGAGGGCCGCAGCAGCTCCAGGTCGACCAGGTCGTCCAGGCACTCCCGTACCCGGCTCTCCGTGATGCCGAGCCGTGCGGCCAGCCGGTCGACGCCGTACGCGCCGCCGTCCGGACCGTGGTCGGAAGCGCCGTTCAGCAGACTCCGGTAGACCGCTTCCTGGTCCGATCCGAGTCCGAGCAGCTCAAGGCCATGTGTGTCCTGCATGCTCCACCCCCCAGTGGCACCCCAAGGAGCCTCATTTTAGGGCGTGGCGGGCTTCGGATCAGCTGTCCGACCGGGGGGAACGGGCCCCGGGAGGGCAAGTACGTCACCTCGGCGCCATGTCGCGGCCACCCGGTGGGCGGCGGGGTGCGGCACCTTGGTGCCAGGCACTTTGGTGACGCCGGGAAGCCCTTCTCCCGGGCCTGGCGGGCGAACAGGATGGTGTCACCGAAAGGGAGCCGCCCGGAGACGACGGACCGACTCCCCCAGGAGTAGCTCCGCTTCGATCCCGCGCCGCCCGTGGTGCCCCGCCCGAGAGGAAACCCCGTGTTCACGACCGCCCGTCGCTCCCTCGCCGCCGCCGCTCTCGTCCTCGCCCTCGCCGGCTTCGCCACCGGGGAGACCATCGGCTGGGACTCCGCCCCCGCCGGCGGGACGGTCGCGGCTCCCTCCGACACCATCGGCTGGGACGCGGCGCCGACGGGCGGGACGCTGCTCGCGGACTCCTCCGACACCATCGGCTGGGACTGACCCGGACGACGCCCCGCCCCTCCCCCCACCGCTGTCCTGAGAGCCTCCCATGCGCATGGTCCGTGTCCTGCTGACAGGACAGGCGGGAGTCCCCGGTCTCGCCGCGCTCCCCAGCCTGATCCACGACCTGCTGTGGGCGCACGCCGTCCCCGCCGACGGTCTGGAGCACGTCCGGATCCGCCCCCTTCCCGGCGGCCTGGACGTCGTCCTCTTCCTGAAGGCGGCCACGGACGAGACCGCCCTCCGGTCCGCCGAAGCGCTGCTGGAGCGCGTCAGGGAGCCGTTCGCCCGGCACGGATTCAGCGGCGGCATCGCCCGCTAGAGCCACCAGAGCCACCAGAGCCACCAGAGCCACCAGAGCCACCAGAGCCACCAGAGCCGCCCGCGCTGTCGGTGCTGCCGTAACCCCCGGACCTTTCTCTCCCCCGGTGCATGCCGACCCCTGCGCTGTCATGCCCACTTCAAGTTTCTTTCTCTTCCCACCCCCAGGAGCCCTGATGAACACCCGTGCCCGCGTCCTCTCCGTCGCCTCCGCCGCCGCGCTCGCCGCCGTCGTCCTCGGCGTCACCACGCCCGCCCAGGCCGCCGCCCCGGCCGGCCTCGCCGCCACGACGGCGGTCACCACGACCCTGGCCGAGTCCTCGGTCGGCGGCTCGATCACCCGCGAAGAAGTCATCGAGCGCGCCAAGTACTGGCTCGGCAAGTCCATCCCGTACAACCAGGGCGGCTCGTACCCCGACTCCGACGGCAAGTACTACCGCACCGACTGCTCCGGGTACGTGTCGATGGCCTGGCACCTGACGACCAGCCTCAGCACGCAGGGCTTCGGCAACAGTTCGGACGTGTACGAGATCCCGCGCAGCGACCTCAAGCCGGGCGACATCCTCAACAGCTACTACGACCACGTCATCCTCTTCGACCGGTGGGAGGACACGGCCAAGACCAAGTTCTCCTACTACTCCTTCGGTTCGACCCCGGTGAAGCACGTCACCGGCATGTCCATCAACGCCGCCACCTTCGACTCACACCCGAACGGCGACTACAAGGCGCTGCGTTACAAGCGGATCGTGGACGCCCCGGTCGACAAGGGCATGACCAACCTGACCGCCGTGGGCGACCTCACCGGCGACGGCGTCACCGACATCATCGCCGTCGAGTCCTCGACCGGTGACCTCTACCGCTACAACGGCCCCGGCTACGTCGGCATGGCCGCCCGCACGAAGATCGGCAACGGCTGGAACACCATGTCCACCATCGTCGGGACCGGGGACGTGACCGGCGACGGCGTCGCCGACATCATCGCCGTCGAGAAGGCCACCGGCGACCTCTACCGCTACCCCGGCCCGAACTACAACGGCGGCTCCCGGGTGAAGATCGGCTCCAACTGGGACTCCATGAACACCCTCACCGGCGTCGGCGACCTCACCGGCGACGGGATCCCGGAGATCATCGCGGTCGAGAAGGCCACCGGCGACCTCTACCGCTACTCGGGGCCCAACTACAACGGCGGCAGCCGCGTGCAGATCGGCAACGCCTGGAACGGGATGTCCACCCTCGTCGGCGTCGGCGACCTCACCGGCGACGGCATCGCGGAGATCGTCGCGGTCGAGCGCTCCACCGGCAACCTCTACCGCTACTCCGGCCCCAACTACAACGGCGGCACCCGCATCCAGATCGGCACCAACTGGGACGCGATGACCAACATCACCGCCGTCGGCGACATCACGGGCGACAGCGTGCCGGACCTCATCGCCGTCCGCTCCGACACGCAGAAGCTCTACCGCTACTCGGGCCCGTCCTTCAACGGCGGCTCGGCCGTCGAGATCGGCTCCGGCTGGTAGACCGCGCGCCCGGCCGGCGGCCCCGTACGCCGCCGGCCGGGCCGACCTCCTCCCTCCCTCCCGCACCGCCCCCAGAGGAACCCCATGAGCCCCCGCAAGCGCCGCCGCCCGTCCCCGCGCACCGCCCTCGCCGCCCTCCCGCTCGCCGCCCTCGCCCTCGGGCTGCTCGCCGCCCCGCCCGCCTCGGCCGCCTCCGTCGCCACCTGGGACGAGGTCGCGCAGTGCGAGGCCGGCGGCGACTGGAGCTACTACCGGTCCGGCCACCCGTACTACGGCGGCCTGCAGTTCCTGAAGTCCACCTGGGACGCCTTCGGCGGCCGGCAGTACGCCGAGTACCCCCACCAGGCGACCAAGGAGCAGCAGATCCGCATCGGCGAGAAGGTCCTCGCCACCCAAGGCGAGGGCGCCTGGCCCGTCTGCGGTCCCCGGGCCGGACTCGGCTCCGACCCGGCCGAGCCGTACCCCTCCGAACCGGCCGCCCCGCAGACGAAGATGGCCCACCTCACCTCCGTCGGCGACCTCAGCGGCGACGGCGTCCCCGACATCGTCGCCGTCGAGGTCAAGACCGGCGACCTCTACCGCTACGACGGACCCGGCTACGTCGGCATGGGCGCCCGGACCAAGCTCGGCTTCGGCTGGAACGGCATGAGCGACCTCGTCGGCGTCGGCGACCAGACCGGCGACGGCAAGGCCGACATCCTCGCCGTCGAGGCCACCACCGGCGACCTGTACCGCTACTCCGGCCCGACCTACAACGGCGGCTCGCGGGTCAAGGTCGGCACCAACTGGGACGCGATGGCCAACGTCACCGGCGTCGGCGACCAGACCGGCGACGGCGTCCCCGACCTCGTCGCCGTCGAGAAGGCCACCGGCGACCTCTACCGGTACGCCGGCCCGCACTTCACCGGCGGCGCCGCCCGCGTGAAGATCGGCGTCGCCTGGAACTCGATGTCCGCCCTCGCCTCCGTCGGCGACCTCACCGGCGACGGCGTCACCGACCTCCTCGCGGTCGAGAAGTCCACCGGCGACCTCTACCGCTACTCCGGCCCGAACTACAACGGCGGTTCGCGCGTGAAGCTCGGCGTCAACTGGGACGCCATGTCGAACGTCACCGGCGTCGGCGACGTCACCGGCGACGGCGTCCCGGACCTCCTCGCCGTCGAGACCGCGACCGGCAACCTCTACCGCTACGCCGGCCCGAACTACAACGGCGGCTCCCGCACCCAGATCGGCACCAGCTGGTGACCGGCCGGCCCCCGACCACCCTTCCCACCAGGAGTCAACGATGAGACTGCGCAAGGCACTCGGCGCGGCCGGGGCCCTCCTCGGCAGCGCGGCCGCCGCCCTCGCCCTCGGCACCCCGACCGCCCAGGCCGACACCGTCACCGCCGGCACCGCGCCCGCCCTCCGCTTCGTCAGCTACAACATGTGCGGCAGCGGCAGCCCCTGCACCGACGCGCTCGGCTACACGGACGCGGCGAAGTACGCGACCATCCTCGACCAGACCAACGCCTCCGTCTGGGGCGCCGACCAGATCTTCCTCCAGGAGGTCTGCCGCTACCAGTACGACAAGCTCGCGGCCGACCTCGCGCCCAAGGGCTTCGAGGGGCTCTACACCACCACCGTCCAGCTCAACACCGGCTCCGGGCTGTGCGCCAAGGGCCCGGCCGGCACCGTGGGCGACTACGGCATGGCCCTCTTCGTCAAGGGGACCGTCACCGAGCGCAAGGTCCTCGACCTCACCGCCGGAATCGAGGGCGGACCCGTCGAGAAGGAACCCATCAAGTCCCCCTGCATCAAGAGCTACACCCAGGGGCGCGCCAACTGGGCCTGCTCCGTGCACCTCTACTGGGACACCGACCCCACCCTCCGCAACCGGGAGGCCGAGATCCTCGCCTCCCAGGCCGCCGCCTGGCAGGAGCAGGGCCTCCCCGTCGTCCTCGGCGGCGACTTCAACGACACCCCCGGCTCCACCATGGCCGGAACCTTCTACCAGCCCGGCAACGGCGGGACCGGCAGCTTCCTGGAGGCCGACGAGACCGACAAGGACTACTTCACGTCCGCCTGCACCACCGCCGGCGCGACCCGCTGCCGCAGCGGCGAGACCACCTTCGGCACCAGCCGCCGGAAGATCGACTACATCTTCCTGTCCGGCGCCCACTTCAAGAACGTCAAGGGCGACGTCCTGCCCCGGGTCGTCGACGCCTCCGACCACGACATGATCCGCGCCGCCGCCACCTGGGCCGACTGCGGCCCCGCCGGCGCCACCGACGGCCTCTTCCGCCGCGACGCGAGCGGCGCCCTCTACCGCTACGCCGGGCGCACCGACGGCAAGCTCGCCGCGCCCTGCAAGGTCGGCGTCGGCTGGGGCATGATGAGCAAGGTCGCCCAGGACGGCACCACCGTCGTCGCCGTCGACGGCTCCGGCACCCTGTGGCGCTACCCGGCCGACCCGGCCACCGGCAGCTACTCCGGCTCCACCCGCGTCCAGGCCGGCACCGGCTGGCAGGGCAACGACGTGCTCCTCGCCCCCGGCGACTTCGACGGCGACGGCAAGCGCGACCTGATCGGCCGCGACACCGCCGGCGCGCTCTGGCTGTACCCGGGCGACGGCGCCCACGGCTACGGAGCCCGCAAGCAGATCGGCTCCGGCTGGCAGATGTTCGACAGCCTGCTCGCCCCCGGCGACTTCGACGGCGACGGCAAGGCCGACCTGATCGGCCGCGACGCCACCGGCGGCCTGTGGTTCTACAAGGGCGACGGCGCCGGCTCCTACGCCCCCCGCACCCAGATCGGCACCGGCTGGCAGATCTACACCGCGCTCGTCGCCCCCGGCGACACCAACGGCGACGGCAAGGCCGACCTGATCGGCCGCGACGCCACCGGCGGCCTCTGGTACTACAAGGGCGACGGCGCCGCGTACTACGCGCCGCGCGTCCAGGTCGGCTACAGCTACCCCGACGGCGAGCTGCTCTTCTGACCTCCCCCCTCGGCCCCGTCACCACGTGGTCCCCGCCCGCCCCGTCACATCGACGGGGCGGGCTCCGTCATGGGGGTGTACGGCCCCTCCCGGGGCCCGCAGCCGGAGGAGTCCCGATGTCCACCACCGCCACCGTCGTCACCGCCCTCGCCGCCTTCATGGCCGGCTTCTCGGGAGCCTCGGTGCTCCTCCGGGCGAAGTTCGTCGTCGAGCCGCTGGCCGCGTACGGGGTGCCGCGCGCGTGGTGGAACACGCTCGGGCTGCTGAAGCTGGCCGGGGCCGCGGGGCTCGTCGTCGGGTTCTGGGTGCCGGTGATCGGGACCCTCGCGGCGATCGGGCTCGTGCTGTACTTCGCGGGCGCGGCGATCACCGTCGTACGGGCGCGGGCGTACGGACACGTGGGCTTCCCGCTGATGTACCTGGCGCCCGCGGCCGCCGCGCTCGTCATGGTGTGAGGCGTACGGCGAAGGCCGCCGGCCCCTGTTCTGCCAGGGGCGGCGGCCTTCGGTCGCGTACGGGCTCGCGTACGGGCGGACGTCAGTCCTTCTTCGGGTCCTCCAGGCGCGGGAAGAGCACCGCGCCCTTCGTCACCGTCGCGCCGGCCGGGAGCTGGCCCCAGCGGGCCGCGTCCTGCACCGGCTGGGCGGCCAGCGCGCCGAGCACGGGCTCGGCGCCGAGGGAGTCCCACAGCTTCTGGGACGACTCCGGCATGACCGGGTTGAGCAGGACGGCGGCGGCGCGCAGCGACTCGGCGGCCGTGTAGAGGATCGTCGCCAGGCGGGCCCGGCCCTCCTCCGACTCGTCCTTGGCCACCTTCCACGGCTCCTGCTCCGTGATGTAGCCGTTGACCTGCTTCACGAAGTCGAAGACCGCCAGGATGCCGCCCTGGAAGTCCAGCTCCTCGCCGATCTTGGCGTCGGCGGTCGCGACCGCCTTCGCCAGGCCCTCCTGGACCGCCTTCTCGGCGTCGCCGTCGGCCGTCGAGGCCGGCAGCTCGCCGCCGAAGTACTTGCCGACCATCGCCGCCACGCGGGAGGCGAGGTTGCCGTAGTCGTTGGCCAGCTCGGAGGTGTAGCGGGCGGAGAAGTCCTCCCACGAGAACGAGCCGTCCTGGCCGAACGCGATCGCGCGCAGGAAGTACCAGCGGTAGGCGTCCACGCCGAAGTGCGAGGTCAGGTCCTGCGGCTTGATGCCGGTCAGGTTCGACTTCGACATCTTCTCGCCGCCGACCATCAGCCAGCCGTTGGCCGCGACCTTCCCGGGCACCGGGAGGCCCTGCGCCATCAGCATGGCCGGCCAGATCACCGCGTGGAAGCGGAGGATGTCCTTGCCGATCAGGTGGACGTTCGCCGGGAAGGTCTCGTCGAACTTCTCCGGGTTCTCGTTGTAGCCGACCGCCGTCGCGTAGTTCAGCAGCGCGTCGATCCACACGTAGATCACGTGCTCGCTGTCCCACGGGACCGGGATGCCCCAGTCGAAGGTCGAGCGCGAGATGGAGAGGTCCTCCAGGCCCTGCTTCACGAAGTTCACGACCTCGTTGCGGGCCGACTCCGGCTGGATGAAGCCCGGGTTCGCCTCGTAGAACTCCAGCAGCTTCGGGCCGTACTCGCTCAGCTTGAAGAAGTAGTTCTCCTCCTTGAGGATCTCCACCGGCTTCTTGTGGACGGAGCACAGCTTGGTGCCGTCCTCGGCCTCGATGAGATCGCCCGGGAGCTTGAACTCCTCACAGCCGACGCAGTACGGGCCCTCGTAGCCGCCCTTGTAGATCTCGTCCTTGTCGTACAGGTCCTGCACGAACTCCTGGACGCGGTCCGTGTGACGCTTCTGCGTGGTGCGGATGAAGTCGTCGTTCGCGATGTCGAGGTGCTCCCAGAGGGGCTTCCACGCCTCCTCGACGAGCTTGTCGCACCAGGCCTGGGGCGTGACGTTGTTCGCCTCGGCCGTGCGCATGATCTTCTGACCGTGCTCGTCCGTGCCGGTGAGGAACCACACCTTCTCGCCGCGCTGACGGTGCCAGCGCGTGAGCACGTCGCCTGCGACGGTCGTGTAGGCGTGGCCCAGGTGAGGAGCGTCGTTGACGTAGTAGATGGGGGTCGTGACGTAGAACGCCTTCGCCCCCTGCTTCTCGGATCCAGTGGCCGCCATGGTCGAAATCCTAACGGCCTTACGAAGATCCACTCACATCGATAAGCAGGGGGCGGAAGGTCGGGTTCAGAGTGCTCAGAGTGTGAGACCGGTGAGGATCCCCCGGTAGAACTCCTCGTGCGGCGTCTCGACCGGCGTCGGGCCCGCGAAGTGGGTGGCCGTACGGTCGGCGGTGAGCTTCCGCAGGTAGTCGAAGCCCTTGCCGTCCTCCTCGCCCCAGGCGGTGAAGCGCCAGTGGACCGGCCGGCCGGCCGCCTCGGCCAGGGCCTGGTTCGCGGCGGTACGGGACTCGGGCGGGCCGTCCGTCTGGAAGATCACCAGCGCGGGGCGGGCCTCGTCCGCCTTCTCGTGCTTCTCGTGGTGGGCCAGGACCTCCTCGACGGCACGGTGGTAGTTCGTGCGGCCGAGGCGGCCGAGACCGGCGTTGATCTCCTCGACGCGGGTGGGGGTGAGGTCGGCGGGGGTCAGGTCGACGACCCCGTCGACGTCGGTCGAGAAGAACACGGTCGTGACCGTCGCGTCCTCGTCCAGGTGCGCGGCCAGCGCCACGGCCTGCTCGGCGAGCCGCTGCACGGACCCGTCCTTGAAGTACCCGCGCATCGACCCGGACCGGTCGACCACGAGATACACCCGAGCCCGCGCCCCGTCCAGCCCCTCGCCCCGCAGCACCTCCCCGGCAGCCCGGTACGCCCCGAGGAGATGCGACGCGAGGCCGCCACGGACGCCGACGTCGCTGGTCGCCTCGGCGTCCGCCGGTGCCGCCTCGGCGGCGGGGGCGGGCTCGGTGTCGGCGTCCGATGCGTCGGTGTCGGCGTCGGTGAACAAGGTGATGCCTTCGTGGTCGGTCGGGCGCCAGGCGTGGTCGTGGGTGCGGAGTCACATCAGGGGCATGAGACCGAAAAAGATGGCAAGC
>NZ_JBHYKM010000052.1:0-18323 GCF_042741435.1 Streptomyces sp. NPDC058955
ACACACTATTAATGGGGCGCTGTGGTGTGCGGGGGGCGGGGGGGCTGGGGGGTCGGGCGACACCACGTGGGGGCGCCCGGGTCCCCCCCCCGGGGGTCCCTCCGCCGTCTGCTCGTCGTCTGCCGCTGCGGCTACAGCTCGCGGTGGAGCTTGGTGTTGGACGCCTGGGCGCGGGGGCGGACCACCAGGAGGTCGATGTTGACGTGCGGGGGGCGGGTGCAGGCCCAGGTGATGGTGTCGGCCACGTCGTCGGCGGTGAGGGGCTCGGCCACACCGGCGTAGACGGCGGCGGCGCGCTCGGTGTCGCCGTGGAAGCGGGTGGTGGCGAACTCCTCGGTCTTGACCAGGCCGGGGGCGATCTCGATGACGCGGACCGGGGTGCCGACGATCTCCAGGCGGAGGGTCTCGGCGAGGACGCGGGCGCCGTTCTTGGCGGCGACGTAGCCGGCGCCGCCCTCGTAGGTGGCGTGGCCGGCGGTGGAGGAGAGGACGACGACGGTGCCGTCGCCGCTCGCGGTGAGCGCGGGCAGCAGGGCCTGGGTCATGTGGAGGGTGCCGAGGACGTTGACGTCGTACATGCGGCGCCATTCCTCGGGGTCGGCGGTGGCGACGGAGTCGAGGCCGAGGGCGCCGCCGGCGTTGTTGACGAGGACGGCGAGGGTGCGGAAGGCGGTGGCGAACTCGTCGACGGCGGCGCGGTCCGTGACGTCGAGGGCGTAGGCGGTGGCCTGGTGGCCGGCCTCGGTGATCTCGGCGGCGAGGGCCTCGATGCGGTCCTTGCGCCGGGCGGTGAGGACCACGCGGTAGCCGGCGGCGGCCAGCTGCCGGGCCGTGGCGGCGCCGATGCCGCTGCTCGCTCCGGTGATGACGGCGATGGGGGCGGACATGGCGGAGGCTCCTCGCACAGGTGGTCGGTCGTGGTGGTGGTCAGGATAGGCGGCGGCGTGGGGGCCGCGGGGGACACGCGGGCTGACGGATTGTCAGAAAATGGGATGGTATCCGGCTATTTTTGGCTTATGCGTGTGATCTCTAAGGGTGTGCTCGGGGCCGCGCTCGCGGCGCTCGTGGTGCTGGGTGCCGGGACGGCCGCCGGGGCGGCCGGAGGCGTGGGCGACGGCGCGGCCGGCGGTGCGGCCCGCGGTGCCGGTGGTGAGGTGGGCGGTGAGGTGGCCGGGGCCGAGGCGGATCTGGCTCATCACGGTCATGTGTCCCTGTGGGACGGGCGGGTCGGGGTGTGGCTGGTGACCGAGAACCACGGGCCGTCCGACGTCGTGGACGCCACCGTCCGGCTGGCCTTCTCCACCCCCATGGTGGGCGGCCAGGAGCTGCCGCCGGGCTGCCTGTGGAGCAGTTCCCGGGTGGTGTCCTGCCGGACGGGGGCGCTGCCGGACGGGGGCGCGGCCGGTGAGCTGGCGCTGGATCTGAGGGCGGTGGGCCGGCCGCAGGAGCTGACGGTGGACGTGAGCACGGCCTGGCGGGCCGACGGGGTCGACCGGAACTCCCTCAACGACCGGCACCGGGTGCTGGTGCTCGCGACCGGGGACCCGTACGTGTTCTGAGGCTCCCGGGAGGTCATCGGCTGGTCCAGAGCACGTACCCGTCGGGGCGGACGAGGGCCGTGGTGCGGCGCGCGGGGTCCTTCCAAGTGGCCCGGACGACGCGGGCGGCGCTGGTCGGGGCGAGGGGCGGCAGGGCCGGGGCGGCGCCCTCGGGGGCGACGAGGACGAACTCGCCCGCGCGCAGCAGTTCGTGCAGCCGGCCCTCGCGCAGCGGTACGTCGGGGGCGCGGCGGCCCGAGGCGCGCCCGGCGCCCGGGGCGGGGGCGTAGGCGATGCCGAGGCCGCTGATCATGCCGAGGGCCTTGGCGGAGGCGGGGCGGACGGCGTTGAGGACGGTGGTGGCGACGGCGCGCAGCGCGCGGGTCGCGGGGGTGTGGGCCATGGCGAGGCGGACGAGGGCGCCGCTGCTGCGCAGGACCATGGCGCCGACGGGGTGCCGCTCGGCGTGGTAGCTGTCGAGCAGGGCCTCGGGGTCGGGGGCCTCGCCGCGGTGGACGGCGATGAGCTTCCAGGAGAGGTTGGCGGCGTCCTGGAGGCCGGTGTTCATGCCCTGGCCGCCGGCGGGGGAGTGGACGTGGGCGGCGTCGCCGGCGAGGAAGACCCGGCCGACGCGATAGGCGGGGGCCTGGCGCTCGTCGCTGTGGAAGCGGGAGATCCAGCGGGCGTCGTGCATGCCGTGATCGGTGCCGAGGGCGCGGCGGGCGAGGGCGCGGACCTCGTCGAGGTCGACGGGTTCGCTGTCGGGGACCTGGCGGGTGCGGTCCCAGCCCATGACGCGGTACCAGCCGTCGCCGAAGGGGGCGATGAAGGTGAAGGTGTCGCCGGTGCCGTTGACCGTGAGGGATCCGGCGGGCTCGTCGGTGAGGCGGACGTCGGCGAGGACGATCGAGCGGATGACGCTGGTGCCGGGGAAGGGGAGGCCGAGTGCGGTGCGGACGGTGCTGCGGTGTCCGTCGGTGCCGACGAGGTGGCGGGCGCGGAGGGTGAGGGGGGTGTCGCCGGGGCCGGTGAGCTCGGCGGTGACGCCGTCCGCGTCCTGACGGAGGCCGTTCAGGGCGGTCTCGTGGCGGAAGGTGACGCCGGCGTCGGCGGCGCGCTGCTCCAGGAGGCGTTCCACCTCGTACTGGGGGGTGATGAGGAGGTGGTCGAAGCGGGAGGGGAGGCGGCCCAGGTCGAGGGAGAGGCGGCCGAAGAGCCGCATCCGGGTGAGCGGGGTGCCGGTGGCCTCCAGGGCGTCGGCGAGGCCGCGGGTGTCGAGCAGTTCGAGGGTGCGGGCGTGCACGCCGAAGGCGCGGGTGAGGTTGGAGCGGCCGGCGGGGCGGCGCTCGACGAGGGTGACGTCGAGGCCGGCGGCGGCGAGGTCACCGGCGAGGAGGAGTCCGGTGGGTCCGGCGCCGACGACGATGACGTCGGTGTCGACGGCGGTCTCGCCGGCTTCGTGGGTGCGGTGTCCGGTGGTGCTCATGGCTGGCCCTCCGATCGGTCAACGCTTGTTGGCCTACGCTTGTTGGCAACATTAGGGCCCCTCGCCGCGACATGTCAACACCTGTTGGCCTACAGTTGTGGGCATGACGACCGCACGCCGCTCCGACGCCACTCGGGCCGCGATCCTGGAGGCCGCCCGCGAGCGCTTCGCCGCCGACGGGTACGAGCGCGCCACGATCCGGGCCATCGCCCGCGACGCCGGGATCGACCCCTCGATGGTCATGCGCTACTACGGGAACAAGGAGGGGCTCTTCGCCGCCGCCTCCGAGATCGACCTGGCCCTGCCCGCCCTGGGCGCACTGCCCTCCCGGCACATCGGGGCCGTACTGGTGAACCACTTCCTCGACCGCTGGGAACGCGACGACGTGCTCACCGGCCTGCTCAGGGTCGGCGTCACCAACGAGGCGGGCGCCGCCCGCATGCAGGCCATCTTCGGGTCGCAGCTCGGGCCGATCGCCCTCGGCGTCTGCCCGAAGCCCGAGGAGGCCCCCGCCCGGGCCGCGCTCGTCGCCTCCCAGATCCTCGGCATGGCGCTCGCCCGCTATGTGCTCCGGCTGCCGCCGGCCGCCGCGATGAGCAGGGACGAGCTGGTGGCCTGGCTGGCGCCGACCGTCCAGCGGTACCTCACCGCCGAGACCCCCTGACCGGGGGCGCGGCCGTGTTACCGGGCGGCGGCGCCGAACTCGCGGACCGCCTCCTCGACGATCGCCTCCAGGCGGGCGTGGTGCGCGCCCCGCCAGTAGACCCGGTCGCACTCCTGGCACCGCGCGAAGACGTCGTACGTCTTCTCGGTGCCGCGCTCCAGGCGCTCGCGCACCTCCTCCTTGCCGGTGTCCGTCAGGAGACCGTTGCAGGCGGTGCAGCGGGTCCACGGCGCCAGCCGCGGGGCGAAGCGCTCCAGGACGTCGCGGAGCTGGTCGTCGGGCCGGTCGCTGTACACGTACGCCCCCGCCCACAGCTCGCGGCGGCGCAGCAGACCCCGGTCGCGGGAGAGCATGACCCGCCGCTCCCGGGCGGAGAGCGCGGCGAGCGCCGGGTCGCCGATGTCCTCGTTCTCGTACGCGGCGTCCACGCCCAGCAGCCGGAGCCGCCGGGCCAGCGTGCCCAGGTGCACGTCGAGCAGGAACCGGAGGGGCGCGCCGGGCACCGGCTGCGGCCGGGTGACGTCCTCGACCTCGACGGTCTCGCCGGCCGCCGGCACGTGCGCGGGCGGCACCGGGCGGCCGTCGACCAGGAGCCGGCCGGCCTCGGTGAGCGGGACGCCGAGGGACTCGACGACATGGCCCAGCGAGGACACCCCGTCGGTGGTCACGGCGGTACGCCCCGAGCGCCGGTCGGCGGCGACGAAGACGGCCAGGCCGGGGGCAAAACTGATCTGGATCTCCGGTCCGTTCACGGGGACAGGATCGCACCGGGGCGTGACGGCGGGCCAGGCATTTCCGGTCGTGGCGCGGTGCGGAGCGGCCGGCGCTGGGGGCGCGGACGCGGCTGGGCTACCGTCCCCGCATGAAGATCATCGACCTCGAGCCCGGCGACCCCCGTCTGGAGAGCGATCTCCTCCCGGTCCTCGTCGAACTGCGACCGCACCTCACCCCGGCCCTGTTCCGGGACGTGTACGCCCGCGGCCACGCGCAGGGCCTGCGCTTCTCGGCCGCCTACGGCGACGACGGCCGGTGCGTCGGCGCGGCCGGCTGGCGCCTCGTCTTCAACACCAGCTCGCTCAGCAAGCTGTACGTCGACGACCTGGTGACGGCCTCGGACGTCCGCTCCACCGGCGTCGGCCACGCGCTCCTCGCCCACCTGGAGGAGCACGCCCGCGCGGCCGGCTGCCACGAGCTGAACCTCGACTCCGGCACCCACCGCACCGGCGCCCACCGCTTCTACCTGCGGGAACGGTTCGATATCGCGGCCTTCCACTTCATCCGGCCGCTCACCGGTCCGCAGTAACCCCCAGGTCGAGCCGCCAGTCGTTGCAGCGCATCGTGTGGCCCGGCGGGTACTCGAAGTCCTGCTCGCCGAGCAGGTCGAACCCCGCCTTGCGGCACACGGCGTTCGACGCGGCGTTCTCGACCGACGGGAAGGCGTGCAGATGGCGGTGGAGGCCCGCGGCCCGGGCCTGCTCCGCCACCGCGCGCGTGGCCAGGGTCGCGACGCCGCGGCCCTGGAAACCGGGCAGGACCGTCCAGCCCGTCTCGTATATCGCCTCGCCGTGCGCCGCGCTCGCCCAGTAGCCGATGCTGCCCGCGACACGCTCCTCGGGCAGCAGCACGATCCGGAACATCCGGCCCCTGCCCGTGGTGTCGGAGCTCAGGTCCACGTACCGCCGGTGGCGGCTGTCCAGCTGCTCCTCGGTCTCCTGGCCGCCCAGGTGCTCCATCAGCTCCGGCGCGTTCAGCGCGCGCAGCAGTCCGGCGTCCTCCTCGGACCAGGCTTCGAGGCGTACGGAGGTCTCGCGTGGGTCGGTCATGCGCTGACCGTACGTCACGGCACTGACAGGCCCCGGGCGTACGCGGTCGGGGAGAGGCCGAGGGTGGCGGTGAAGTCCCGGACGAGATGGGCCTGGTCGCTGTAGCCGAGTTCGGCGGCGAGCCCCGCCCAGTCGGGTGCGGCACCCGCCTCGGCCCGCTCCAGGGCCTCGTGGAGGCGGTAGCGCAGGATCACCCACTTCGGGCCGACGCCGACGTGGGAGGCGAAGAGGCGCTGGAGCGAGCGGGACGAGAGGCCGGACAGCCGGGCGAGCCGGTCCACCCGCAGCACCGTGCGGTCGGCGCGGACCAGCTCCACCAGCTCCATCGCCTGGTCGGCGGCGGGGTCCGGGGCGGGGCCGTGGGCGAGCAGGAAGGCGTCGAGCGCCGCCACGATCGCGTGGTCGTCGTCGGGTGAAAGGACGGGAGGAAGGACGGGGGAGAGGGTGGGAGAGGGGACGGGGGAGGGGACGGCGGGGAGGGCCGCGGAGAGCGCGGCTTCGCCTGCGGTTGCCCGTGTGCCCGGGAACGCCTCGTGCAGCGGGACCCGGCGGCCCGTCCAGGCCGAGACCGGCCACGCCGGGGCGAAGGGGCGGAAGCCGCCGGGCCGGAACTGCACCCCGCGGACCCGTCCCTCCCCTTCGAGCCGTTTCGTGAAGAGCCCCTGCCCGACCCCGGAGACCTCGGCCGTCGGGCGGCCGGCCCGGGGCCCGGCGCCGAGCGGGCCGTCGTGCTGGAAGACGGCGTTGACCGACGGGTGCGGGAGGACGTGGGTGGTGTACGGCTCCGGCAGCGCCCAGTCGATCAGCCAGTAGTGCTCCAGGTACGGGCGCAGCTCCGGTGCGGGGAGATGCCGGCGGAAGCGGACCCGGGAGAGCAGTTCGGCGGGGGCGACGATGCCCCGGGTGTCCCGGCGCGGAGCGGGGTCGGGCATGGCCCCGATCCTAGGCACCCCGGTCTCTCCGGGCAGCCGGACGAGCTTTGGCCCGAGCGGCTCCTAGGGGTCGGGATCCGGGGCGGGTCGGGGGTGTGGCGCGTTTCTTCAAGACCGGGCCGGGGATTTTTCCTAGCGTCGGGTCCATGACGAACGACGACACGCACCTTGCCTTCGAGAACAGTGAAGTGGCCGGGACGGGCGGAGGCCCGCGCGGCGCGCTGCTCCGCGCCCCCCCCCCGCGGGCCCGCCCCCGGGTCGCGGCCCCCCACCCCGCCGCCCGCCGCGCGGCCACGCCAGCCGCCGCCACGCACCTTGCCTTCGCGACCAGTGATGGGGCGGGGAGGGGGGGTGGCCCGCTGGGCGCTCTGCTCCGCGCCGCCGCCGCGGGGGCCGTCCCGCTGGTCGCGGCCACGGACGACTCCGCGCTCGGCTCGTCCACGCCCTGCTCGGAGTACGACGTGCGCGATCTGCTGAACCACCTGTTCGCGGTCGTCGTGCAGTTCCAGGCGCTTGCGGCGAAGGGGGGGGCGGACTTCTCCACGACCCCGGACCGGCTCGCGGAGCCGGACTGGCGGGAGCGCTTCGCGGTGGAGACCGGGAAGCTGGTCGAGGCGTGGGCGGCGCCGGGGGCCGAGGAGGGGACCTCGGGGGCGATGGGGATGCCGGCCAGGACGGTCGGTGCGATGGCGCTGCTCGATCTCACCGTGCACGCGTGGGATCTGGCGCGGGCGACCGGGCGGGAGTTCGAGCCCGATCCGGAGGTGGTGGCGGGGCTGGTGGACGAGGTGGAGGAGATGGCGCCGATGGCCCGGAAGATGAACGTGTTCGGGGACGCGGTCGAGCTGCAGGCCGGGGCGAGCGTCTTCGAGCGGCTGCTCGCGACGACGGGCCGCGACCCGCGGGTCCGTCCGACGGACTGACGCCCACCCGGACCCGTCCGTCAGCGCAGGCGGCCGGTGGAGGTCAGGGAGAGACGGGAGACGACCTGGCCGAAGGCCAGCTCCTCCGCCGGCGTCAGCGGCACCGACTCCTGCGGGTGCCAGACGCGCTCCATCGGCGTCACCGAGCGGGTCCGGCGGGCGCGGGCGCGCAGGCCCGTCGCCAGCCACACGCCCGTCGCGACGGCGAGCACCGCGAACAGGGTGAGGACACGGGGGTCGGAGAACTGACCGGGCACGGACATGGCGTTCACTCCAGGGCGCGAGGGCCGGCGCGTGGCGCACGCACCGGCAGGCGGCGTGCGGGCACGGCGGCGCAGACGATTCCTCCTGCTTCCTCCCGACCCGTTCAGTTAACACCACCATGGGGGCCTTTCGGCAGGGGGGGGCCGGGACCGAAGTCCCGGACGGCGGGGCGGGCGGTGAGGGCGGGGAGGCCCTCTTGTGCCGGGCCGCGAACCGTTCGAAGGTGGCGGCGGAGGCGGAATTTCCGGCCGGGGAGGGAGCAGCCACATGTCCGGATCGGGTGCGCGCGGATGGGGATTCACGGACGACAGGGGGGTGGAGCTGAGGGCGTCGGGCAGGCCGGCGCGGGTGGTCGCCTATGTGCGGGCGGGGGCGGCCCTGCTGGATCTGGGGGTGACGCCGGTCGCGGTGTACGGCTCCGCGCACGACGGGACGGAGCCGGACCCGGCGAAGGACGGCGGGCTGGCGGCGGCCGGGGTGCCGTATCTGGGGCCGGGGCGGGCGCTGGACGAGGAGCGGCTGCGGGAGCTGCGGCCGGAGCTGGTGGTGGACGTCACCTACGACGGCAAGAGCCCGTACGCCGTGGACGGGGAACTGGCCGAGCGGCTGGGGGTGCCGCTGGCGGCGCTGTCGGTCGGCAACGAGCTGAGCCTGCCGGCGATCATCGGGCGCTTCGGGGAGCTGGGGGCGGCGCTCGGCGCCCCGGACGCCGGGCCGGACGGCGGCGGACTGGCGGAGGCGGAGGCGGCGGTGCGGGCGGCCGCCCGGGCGGCGGGGGCCGGGTTCGGGGTGGTCGCGCTCTCCGGGGCCGGTGACGGGCAGGTGCACCTGGCGCGTCCGGGGGCCTGGCCCGAGCTGGCGCGGCTGGCCGGACTGGGGGTCCGGCTGCTCGACCCGGGGCCGGGGCCGGGCGCGAGCTGGCTGACCACCGGGTGGGAGCGGGCCCTGGAGCTCGCCCCCGCGCTGGTGCTGTACGACAGCAGGGCCCACGCGAGCCGGCCCGAGGGGCCGGAGCGGCTGCCGGCGGGGGCGCGGCTGGTGCCGTGGAACCCGGAGATCCCGCCGAGCCCGGCCGCGTACGCCGGCTTCTTCCGCGCGCTGGCGGCGGGGCTCACCGCCCGGTGGGCGGACTGACGGGCTGACGGGCTGACGGCCCGGTGGTCAGAGCGGGAGGCGGGAGCGGAGGGAGCTGGCGAACTCCTCGGCTCGGGCGAGCTGGGCGCGGAGGTCGGCGACGCGGGCGGCCGCGGCCTCCTCGTAGCGGCGGACGCGGGTGACCAGGGCGTCGCGTTCGGCCGGGTCGAGTTCGCCGTCCGTGCCGGGGAGGTCGGCGGCGAGGCGGTCGACCGAGGTGAGGAGTTCGCGGGTCTCGTCGAGGCCGAAGCCGAGCGGCTGCATGCGGCGGATCACCATCAGCCGGGCCACGTCGGCGTCCGTGTAGAGGGGGAAGCCGCCGGGCGAGGACGCGGAGGGAACGACGAGTCCGCAGTCCTCGTACTGGCGGATGGTGCGCAGGGGGAGTTCGGTGCGGGCGGCGACCTCGGAGATCTGCATGGGTTCGCCGGTGGCGGCGCGGGCCCCGGGCATGCGGGCCGCGGCCGTCCGCGCTCCAGTGGTGCCAGTCACTCCGGTCACGACGGGTCCTCCTCGTACGGCGCCTCTGTGAACCAACCTCCGTGCATTACATCCGATTCGTCCTAATTTCATGCGCTATGACGGTCGGAAACGCGGAGAGAGCCAGCCGTCAGGGCCAGACCAGGCAGTACGGCTGGTGGCCGGCCTCGTGGAGCCGGACGGAGAAGTCCTGCCACTCGTGGAGGAGCTGGTAGACGTCGAAGGCGTCGCGCGGGCCGCCCCGGTCGGGGACGGTGGACCAGATGAAGGCGGCGGCGCCGACCGACTCCTCGCCGATCGCGCGCAGCGGGTCGACCACGGTCGTGGGGAGCTTCACCACGGCGTAGTCGGGGTGCAGGACGACCAGCTCCAGCGGGGGGACCTTGTGCAGCGGCAGGCCCTGGATGCCGGTGAGGACCATCGCCGCTATCGTCTCGGGCTTGATCTTGGAGAACATGCCGCCCATGCCCAGCTCGTCGCCGCCGAGCTCCTCCGGGCGCATCGAGATCGGGACGCGGGCCGCCGTGGCGCCGTCGGGCGCGCCGAAGTACTTGTACGTCACCGCCAAGCTGCGGCCTCCGAGCGGCGGATCCGCCGGAGGCTGCTCGGGGGACGCCCGATGCTCCGGCGCGGACGGGTCCTCGGCCCGTCGCCGCCGGTGCCTCCCCCGCCGGACAGGCTCCGGACCCAGGTCGTCCGTCCCCTCGCCCGGTCCGCCACCGCGATGCATATCTCCACCCGACTGCTTTTTCTCGGCAACACGACCCCGCCGCGCAACCCGATCATCGTGTCAGTGACCTCCCCCGCGTTCCTGCGGTGAAACACCTGTCCGCAAGAATCGCCGCGGCCTCTGACACCATGGATCGCGTGAGCCAACCCCATGAGGTCCCTGCCGCCACAGTTTCGCAGACGCGGAGGCAGGCCGCCCCGGCGTGATGCACAGGGTGCCCACACCGTCCCTCCGTACCAGACGTCGTACTCGCAGGTCAGGATCACTGTGTCGTATTCATACGAAGCCCCAGTCTCACAGACGCTTTTCGACCGCGCTTCCCTTGTGACGCCCGGCGGCGTGAACTCACCGGTGCGGGCCTTCCGGGCCGTGGGCGGTACGCCCCGGTTCATGGTGTCCGGCACCGGTCCGTACCTCACGGATGCGGACGGTCGCGAGTACGTCGACCTCGTCTGCTCGTGGGGACCGATGATTCTCGGCCACGCGCACCCCGAGGTGACCGCCGCCGTGCAGGCCGCGGTGGCCCGCGGCACCTCCTTCGGCACGCCCGGCGAGGGCGAGGTGGCGCTCGCCGAGGAGATCGTGGCCCGCGTCGAACCGGTCGAGCAGGTGCGCCTGGTCTCCTCCGGCACCGAGGCGACGATGTCGGCGATCCGGCTCGCCCGCGGGTTCACCGGGCGCGCGAAGGTCGTCAAGTTCGCCGGCTGCTACCACGGGCACGTGGACGCGCTGCTCGCCGCCGCCGGCTCCGGCGTCGCCACCCTCGGCCTGCCCGACACGCCCGGCGTGACCGGCGCGCAGGCCGGCGACACGATCGTGCTGCCGTACAACGACCTGGAGGCCGTGCGGGCCGCGTTCGCCGCGCACCCGGGCGAGATCGCCTGTGTGATCACCGAGGCGTCGCCGGGCAACATGGGCGTCGTCCCGCCGCTGCCGGGCTTCAACCAGGGCCTCGCGGACCTGTGCCGGGAGAACGGCGCGCTGTACATCTCCGACGAGGTCATGACCGGCTTCCGGACGAGCCGGGCCGGCTGGTACGGCGTGGACGGCGTCACGCCCGACCTGCTGACCTTCGGCAAGGTCATGGGCGGCGGCTTCCCGGCCGCGGCCTTCGGCGGCCGCGCCGACGTCATGGGCCACCTCGCCCCGGCCGGCCCGGTCTACCAGGCGGGCACCCTCTCCGGAAACCCGATCGCCACCGCCGCCGGGCTCGCGCAGTTGCGGCTGCTGGACGACGCCGCGTACGCGAAGGTGAACGCGGTCTCGAAGGAGATCCAGGGGCTCGTCACGGCCGCCCTGACGAAGGAGGGCGTGGCGCACCGGCTGCAGACCGCGTCCAACATGTTCTCGGTCTTCTTCACCGCCGACGAGGTGCGGAACTACGACGAGGCGAAGCAGCAGGAGGCGTTCCGCTTCAACGCCTTCTTCCACTCGATGCTCGCGGACGGCGTCTACCTGCCGCCGTCGGCCTTCGAGTCGTGGTTCGTCTCGGCCGCCCACGACGAGCGCGCGGTCGAGCGCATCGCCGCCGCGCTGCCCGCCGCCGCCCGCGCCGCCGCGGAGGCGACGGCATGAGCGACGACACGAAGAACCCCGAGGACATCACCGTCGTCCACCTGATGCGCCACGGCGAGGTGCACAACCCGGACGGCGTGCTGTACGGGCGCCGCCCCGGCTACCACCTCTCCGAGCTGGGTCGGCAGATGGCGGACCGGGTGGCCGAGTCGCTGGCCGGGCGGGACGTCACGTACGTCGTCGCCTCCCCGCTGGAGCGGGCGCAGGAGACGGCCACGCCGATCGCCAAGTCGCACGGGCTCGACCTGGCCACCGACCCGCGGCTGATCGAGGCGGCGAACGTCTTCGAGGGCAAGACCTTCGGCGTCGGCGACGGGGCGCTGCGCCGCCCGGCGAACTGGAAGCACCTCACCAACCCGTTCCAGCCGTCCTGGGGCGAGCCGTACATCGAGCAGGTCGTCCGGATGATGGGGGCGCTGGACGCGGCGAAGGACGCGGCGCGCGGCCACGAGGCGGTGCTGGTCAGCCACCAGCTGCCGATCTGGATCGTCCGGTCCTTCGTGGAGCGGCGCCGGCTGTGGCACGACCCGCGGCGCCGGCAGTGCACGCTGGCCTCGCTGACCTCGTTCACGTACAAGGGCGACCGGATCGTCTCGGTCGGGTACAGCGAGCCGGCGATCGACCTGGTGCCGGTGCACCTGCGGGCCGGTGCCAAGCCGGTGAAGGGCAAGCAGAAGGCGTTCGGGGCGTAGTTCCCCGTCCCGTCACCCGCACCCCCTGGACAGGAGGCGCTTGACGGGACATCGTCAGGGCGGTCGGAGGGAGGTTCCTCTCCGACCGCCCTGAAACTTTTGTGCGAGTGACCGGAACCTCCGTGTTCCTCCCTGCATCTCACTCATTGTCGGTTTGGATGATGTTTCGGGTCATACAACAGCGCGAATGGGGATGACATGCGCGGGATCAGTCGAAGGGGCCTTCTCGGGGCGGGTGTCGGAGCGGCGGCGGCGCTCGGGATCGCCGGGTGCAGCGACAAGGGACAGGACGGCGCCGGCAGTTCCGGACCGGACAAGGGGGGCTCCCCCTCGGCCGACGGCGACCCCACGACGCCCGCCCCGACCAAGGACGACGTCCGTCTCATCGGCGACGGTTCCACCGCGGACACCGGCAAGCAGCCGCACCAGCCCGACACCCCCGTCCCGCTCGAACCGGGCCAGACCCCGCCGCAGTTCGTGGTCTTCTCCTGGGACGGCGCCGGCGAGGTCGGCAACGGCCTCTTCCCCCGCTTCCTCGAACTGGCCCGCAACCACGACGCGGCCATGACCTTCTTCCTCTCCGGCATCTACCTGCTGCCCGAGTCGAAGAAGAGCCTCTACCGCCCGCCGAACAACCCCGTCGGCGCCTCCGACATCGGCTACCTCACCGACGCCCACATCAAGGACACCCTGAAGTACGTCCGCGAGGCCTGGCTCGACGGGCACGAGATCGGCACCCACTTCAACGGGCACTTCTGCGGCGGCTCCGGCTCCGTCGGGAACTGGACCCCCGCCCAGTGGCAGAACGAGATCGACCAGGCGACGAAGTTCGTCACCGAGTGGAAGACCAACAGCGGCTGGACCGACCTCGACCCGCTGCCCTTCGACTACTCCAAGGAGCTCGTCGGCGGCCGCACCCCCTGCCTCCTCGGCCAGGACAACCTGCTGCCCACCGCCAAGCGCCTCGGCTGGCGCTACGACGCCAGCTCGCCCGGCGGCCGCCAGACCTGGCCCGTCAAGCGCAAGGGCATCTGGGACTTCCCGCTCCAGGCCGTGCCCTTCCCCGGGCACTCCTTCGAGGTCCTGTCCATGGACTACAACATGCTCGCCAACCAGTCGAAGAACTCGACCAAGGGCATGCCCTCCCGCTATCCCGGCTGGCGCAAGCAGGCCACCGACGCGCTGATCGGCGGCTTCACGCGCGCCTACGAGACGAACCGCGCCCCCTTCTTCGTCGGCAACCACTTCGAGCAGTGGAACGGCGGCATCTACATGGACGCCGTCGAGGACGCCCTCAAGGCGATGGCCGGCAAGAAGGACGTCCGGCTGGTCTCCTTCCGCCAGTTCACCGACTGGATGGACGCCCAGGACCCGGCGATCCTCGACCGGCTCCGCGGCCTCGACGTCGGCCAGAAGCCGGCCGGCGGCTGGAGCGCCTACCTCAAGGCCGCTTAGCCGATCTTGACAAGGGGCGTTCCGGGCACGTAGGGGGGTGCCCAAGATCCCCCAAACGCCCATGCGAAACTTTTCACATGAGCCTTAGCCGTGGCCTCCACCATGCCCCCCGACGCGCCCTCGTCGCCGTCGGCGTGCTGTCCGCCGCCCTCGCGCTCTCCGCCTGCGGCGGCGACGGCAACGGCACCTCCGGCGGCGGGAACACCAACTACGTCACCAGCAAGGGCGGCATCTCCACCGTCCCCAAGGGCGAGCGCGCCGACATCAACACGATCGCCGGCGAGACGCTGGAGGGCGAGAAGCTCGACGTCGCCGACCTCAAGGGCAAGGTCGTCGTCCTCAACGCCTGGGGCTCCTGGTGCGGCCCCTGCCGCGCCGAGGCCCCGCACTTCGCCAAGGCCGCCAACGACCTGAAGGGCGAGGACGTCGCCTTCGTCGGCCTCAACACCCGCGACGCCAACAAGCAGCAGGCGCTCGCCTTCGAGGCCGACTACGAGGTCCCGTACCCGAGCCTCTACGACCCCAAGGGCAAGCTCATCCTCTTCGGCTTCCCCAAGGGCACCCTCAGTCTCCAGGGCATCCCCTCCACCGTCGTCCTCGACAAGGAGGGCAAGATCGCCGCCCGCGCGCTCATGGCCGTCGACGAGACCAAGCTGCGGTCCATGATCGACCCGCTCCTCAAGGAGAAGTGACAGCCGGTGAACGAGACCGTCACCAGCGGAGCCCTCCTCCTCGCCGTCCCCATCGCCGTCCTGGCCGGCCTGGTCTCCTTCTTCTCCCCCTGCGTGCTCCCGCTCGTCCCCGGCTACCTGTCGTACGTCACCGGCGTCTCCGGCACCGACCTGGCCGACCAGCGCCGCGGCCGGATGGCCGCGGGAGCCCTCCTCTTCGTCGCCGGCTTCACCGCCGTCTTCGTCTCCGGCGGCGCCCTCTTCGGCTACTTCGGCTCCACGCTCCAGGCGTACAGCTCCACGCTGAGCACCGTCCTCGGCGTCTTCATGATCCTCATGGGGCTGTTCTTCGCCGGTCTGATGCCCTGGTTCACCCAGCGCGAGTTCCGCTTCCACAAGAAGCCCGTCGCCGGCCTCGTCGGCGCGCCCGTCCTCGGCGCGCTCTTCGGCATCGGCTGGACGCCGTGCATCGGCCCGACGCTCGGCTCCGTCAACGCGCTCGCCCTCGACCAGGCCAGCGCCGGACGCGGCGCCCTCCTGGCCCTCGCGTACTGCCTCGGCCTCGGCGTCCCCTTCGTCCTCGCCGCCATCGCCTTCCGCAAGGCCCTCGGCGCCTTCGGCTGGGTCAAGAAGCACTACGTGTGGGTGATGAGGATCGGCGGCGGCATGATGATCGTCACCGGTGTCCTCCTCCTCACAGGCGTCTGGGACAGCATGGTCTCCACGATGCAGGGCTGGTCCAGCGGTTTCACGGTGGGAATCTGATCCATGAGCAAGACCGACACGACCGACACGACCGACACGACGGACACGACGGACGCGAACCGCGCGGCCGGTGACGAGGCCGCGGGCGCGGACCTCTCCACCGCGCCCCAGGAGGAGACCATCGGCGGCCCCACCCTCGGGGTCGTCGGCTGGATCCGCTGGTTCTGGCGCCAGCTCACCTCCATGCGGGTGGCGCTGATCCTGCTCTTCCTGCTCTCCCTCGGCGCCGTCCCCGGCTCCCTCATCCCGCAGAACAGCGCGGACGAGCTGAAGGTCGCCGACTTCAAGAAGGCGCACGAGACCCTCAGCCCGCTCTACGAGAAGCTCCAGCTCTTCGACGTCTACAGCTCGGTGTGGTTCTCCGCGATCTACATCCTGCTCTTCGTCTCCCTCATCGGCTGCATCGTCCCGCGCACCTGGCAGTTCGTCGGCCAGCTCCGCGGCCTGCCGCCGGGCGCCCCCAAGCGGCTCACCCGCCTCCCGGCGTACACGACCTGGCGCACCGAGGCCGACCCGGAGGAGGTCCGCGCGGCCGCCCTCGCCGTCCTCAAGGGCCGCCGCTTCCGGGCCCGTACCGCCGGGGACGCCGTCGCCGCGGAGAAGGGCTACCTCCGCGAGGCCGGCAACCTGCTCTTCCACCTCGCGCTCATCGTGATGCTGATCGCCTTCGCCTGGGGCCAGCTCTTCAAGTCCGAGGGCGGCAAGCTGGTCGTCGAGGGCGACGGCTTCTCCAACACGCTCACCCAGTACGACGACTTCAAGTCCGGCTCCCAGTTCGGCGTCGACGAGCTGGAACCGTTCAGCTTCACCCTGGACACCTTCACCGGCACGTACGAGAAGAGCGGCCCGCAGCGCGGCACCCCCCGCACCTTCGAGGCGGCCGTCACCTACACCGAGGCCGACGGCAAGGACAAGAAGGCGGTCGTCCGGGTCAACGAGCCGCTGGAGATCGGCGACTCCAAGGTCTACCTGATCGCCCACGGCTACGCGCCCGTCGTCACCGTCAAGGACGGCCGGGGCAAGACCGTCTTCCACGGCGCCGTCCCGCTGCTGCCGATCGACAACAACATCACCTCCACCGGCGCGATCAAGGTGATGGACGGCTACCGGAACAAGAAGGGCGAGAAGGAGCAGCTCGGCTTCAAGGCCTTCTTCGTGCCGACCTTCGCGGGCGCCGGGCAGGGCAGCATGTTCTCCCAGTTCCCCGCCCTCGACTTCCCCGTGATGGCCCTCACCGGCTACCACGGCAGCCTGGGCGTCGACTCCGGTCTGCCGCAGAACGTGTACCAGCTCGACACCACCAAGCTGACCCAGTTCAAGATCGACGAGGGCACGGGGGTCGCCCAGCGGCTGCTGCCCGGCAAGACGATGACCCTGCCCGACGGCGCCGGCTCGATCACCTTCGAGAAGGACATCAAGGAGTGGGCGTCCTTCCAGGTCTCGCAGCAGCCGGGCAACGGCCTCGCCCTCACCGGCGCGGTCGCCGCGATCGCCGGTCTCACCGGCTCGCTCTTCATCCAGCGGCGCCGGATCTGGATCCGCGCCGTCCGCGGCGAGGACGGCACGACCGTCGTCGAGATGGCGGGCCTCGGCCGCAGCGAGTCCGCCAAGCTGCCCGAGGAGCTCGCCGATCTCGCGGTCGTGCTCACCGACCAGGCGCCGCCGGCGCCCGAACCCGCCGCACCGGAATCCGCCGCACCGGAACCTGCCGAGGCCGAAGCCGACGCAGACGCATCAGAAGGGGTCGAGAAGTGATCCTCGCCGCCGAGACCAACGAGAGCCTGGCGCAGATGAGCAACACGCTCGTCTACTCCTCGATGGCCGTCTACACCCTGGCCTTCCTGGCCCACATCGCCGAGTGGGTCTTCGGCAGCCGCAGCAAGGTCGGCCGCACCGCCGCCGCGCTGACGCAGCCCGGTACCGCGGACGCGAAGGTGACCGTCCAGGTCAAGAAGGCCGGCGGCACCGCCGTCCTGGAGCGGCCGAAGGTCGTCACCCGCTCCGCCGCCGGCACCCGCGACGTCCCCGACGGCCCCGGCGCGGCCGGCGGCACCGTCAAGGGCGACCTCTACGGCCGGATCGCCGTCTCGCTGACCGTCCTCGCCTTCGCCCTGGAGGCGGCCGGCGTGGTCATGCGCGCGATCTCCGTGCAGCGCGCCCCCTGGGGCAACATGTACGAGTTCTCCACCACCTTCTCCACGGTGGCGGTCGGCGTGTACCTGGCCTTCCTGCTCGCCGGGAAGAACGTCCGCTGGATCGGCCTCCCGCTGGTCACCACGGTCCTGCTCGACCTGGGCGTGGCGACCACCCTGCTGTACACCGAGAGCGACCAGCTGGTGCCCGCCCTCGACTCGTACTGGCTGTGGATCCACGTCTCCACCGCGATCTTCTGCGGCGCCGTGCTCTATCTGGGCGCCGTCGCCACCCTGCTGTACCTGTTCCGCGACTCGTACGAGAACAAGCTCGCGAACGGCGGACAGCCCGGCGCCTTCGCCCGCTCCGTCCTGGAGCGGCTGCCCGCCGCCGCCACCCTCGACAAGTTCGCCTACCGCGTCAACGCGGCGATCTTCCCGCTGTGGACCTTCACGATCATCGCGGGCGCCATCTGGGCCGGCGACGCGTGGGGCCGCTACTGGGGCTGGGACGCCAAGGAGGTCTGGTCCTTCATCACGTGGGTCGGGTACGCCGCCTACCTGCACGCGCGGGCGACGGCCGGCTGGAAGGGGCGGAAGGCCGCGTACATCGCGCTCATCGCCTTCGGCTGCTTCCTCTTCAACTACTACGGCGTGAACATCTTCGTCAGCAGCAAGCACTCCTACGCGGGCGTCTGAGCTGGCACGGCCCCCCTCGGGGGGCCACGCTGGAGGTATGAGCGAGATACCCCGGGGCAGGAGCGAGACCCACGACGGCGACACGCACCTGCTGCGGTACGAGATCGAGCTGCCGCACCCGCAGGAGGTCGTCTGGGAGCGGATCGCCTCGCCGGAGGGGCTGCCCTCCTGGCTGTGCGCGGCGGACCCGCTGGAGCCGAGGCTCGGCGGGAAGGTCACGCTCCGCTGGCTGAACGGCGACACGGAGGTCTCCGGGCGGGTCACCGCCTGGGACCCGGACCACGTCGCCGAGTACACGGTCCGGGCCGCCCCCACCCCGCCCACCAGGCGAAGCGGAAAGCACACCCCCCGGCGGCGCAG
>NZ_JBHYKM010000052.1:18333-50586 GCF_042741435.1 Streptomyces sp. NPDC058955
CACCCCCCCCGCGCCCCCCCCCCCCCGCCCGCGCCCCCCCCCCCGCCCCCCCGCCGCCCCGACCCCCGACCCCGCCCCCCCCCGCCCGCCGGCGGGGCGTCGACCGTGCTGCGTTTCACCAACGAGATGCGTGGCGACAGGGAGCTGCTGCTCGACTGCCTGGCCGGCTGGCACGACCACTTCGAACGGCTGCGGGACGCGCTGGACGGCCGCCCGACCGACTGGCGGCAGTGGACCACCGGCCGGTGGAACGAGCTGCGGGAGCTGTACGCCCGGGACGAGGCGCCCTGGCCGAAATGGGTCCCCTGACCCTGCCCCTGGCCCTGCCCCTGCCCCCTGGCCCTGCCTCCCGGTCAGCGGCGGGCGCGTGACCGCAGGGGCAAGAGGCGGTCACGGCGGGTGAGGCGGGCGCGGCGCGCCCGGCGCTCGGCGGCCTGCCGGTCCAGCTCCTCCATCAGCCTGCGGCCCCGGTGCTCGGGGTCGAGCTCGTCGAGGATCCGGTCGAGCTCGGCGAGCAGCGCCCCGTGCAGCTGCCAGGCGCCGGGGTCGGCGAGCGCGAGGGCGAGGAGCCGGTCGGCGGCGTCGTCCCGGCAGGCCCTGGCCGCCCGCAGTTCGCCCGCCAGCCGGCTCTCCGCCGCCTCGGCCGCCTCGCTGCCGCGGGCGGTGACGAGGACGGCGAAGCTGACGAGGGAGTCGGCGGTGTACTGGGCGGTCTCCCGGACGGCGAGCGCGGCCCGGTCCGGCAGCAGGGCCTGCCCGGCGCGGTGTTTCGCCAGGTCGGTGAGGGTGCGGGCGAGGACCCGCAGGACGACGGCGCTGATCTCCAGGGTGTCGAGGCCGGTGCGGAGCACCACCCGGTGGAGCAGGCCCTCCTTGACGCGCGGGTTGAACCGCAGGCTGTCCTCGGCGGTGCGCAGGGCCGCGTCGACGTCGGCGACGTCGTTGTCGAGGCGGCGGGCCTCGTGGAGCCGGGCGGCGGCCCGCTCGACGGGCGGCGCGCCGGTGAACTCGTCCGCCACGTCGAGGAGCAGCAGCCGCATGCGCCGGGCGAGGTCCTCGATGGACTCGCCGGCGGTGTCGACCCAGACGGGCGGGGCGAGGAACAGGTTGAAGAGCATGCCGACGACAGCGCCGATGAGGGTCTCCAGGACCCGGTCCCAGGCGGTGTCGGAGACCTGCGTGACGCCGAGGACGAGCATGGCGCTGATGGCGACCTCGGGGATGAACTCCTCGACGCGGACGAGCCGGCCGACGAGCAGCGACGCCAGGATCACCAGGGCGAGGCTCCACCAGGAGAGGCCGACGACGGCGCTGAACGCGATGGCGATGAGGACGCCGACGACGACGGAGTTCACCCGCCGCAGGCTGGTGGTGAGGGTGGAGTAGAGCGTGACCTGGACGACCAGGAGGGCGGTGAGGGGCGCCGTGAGGGGGACCGGTTCGCTGCTGAGCCGGAGGGCGACGACGTAGCTGAGGGTGGCCGCGGCCGTGGACCGTACGGTCTGCACGACGAACGGGTCCCGGCGGAGCCTCGCCGCCAGACCGTCCCCCCGGCCCCGTCCCGCTCCACCGCGCGCCACGTCCCACCTCGTCCCGTCGCCTCGCCCGCCCCGGAGGGGCCCTCTGGACGACCGCCTGCCCGGCCGGCCGCGGAGTCATGCGCGGATACGGCCGGGCGGACGCGGGATCACCCGCGCTTCGGCGGCAGGCAGCTCGTGGCCGGCGGCGTGTTCTCGGGCCAGGCGATCTGGACGAAGCGCTGGGTGCCGTCGGGGGCCAGTTCCACGATGGGGACCGCCTTGTTGTACGGGTTGCCGTGGTTGTCGAGGCAGATCCAGCCGCTCGCGCCCTGGACCCGCAGCGAGCCCTTGACCTGCGGCCACTGGGTGCCGACGTCGGCGAGCTCCGGGTAGGGGGCGTCGGCCGGGGTGGCCTGGCGGATCGCGTGGACGGCCGTCGCCATCGCGTCGTACGCGACGATCGCCTGCCCGTCCCGCAGCGGCACCGGCTTCTCGTCGGCGCGGGCGATGTCGGTCAGGAAGGTCTCGAAGGCGACGACCGAGCCGCCGGTCGTCGGCACCGGCCGGCCCGGCGCGGGCTTCCAGGCGTCCGGGTGGGCGAGCGCCGCGTACCGGACGGTCAGCTTCTTGCCGAGGGCCGCGCGGTTCAGCTTGGTGTCGGCGCCGAGGTAGGAGCCCTCGTCGCCGGTGAGGACGGTGAAGGCGCGGTCGGCGCAGCCGCGCGAGCCGAGCGCGTTGATGAACTGGCGGAGCTGGGTGTGGCGGCCGGCGAAGAAGACGGTCTCGGCGCGGGTGTCGCAGATCAGGTGGGTGATCTGGCGGAAGGTGTTGGCGGTGGTGCCCTCCTCGGTGTTGTTCGCGGGCGAGGTGTAGAGCTGCGGCTCGTACGGGGCGCCCTTGAGGGACGTCGCGAAGGCGGTCCGCAGGGTGTCGATGTAGTGGTCGCCGGTGCGGGAGTCCTGGACGAGGATCGCGCGGGCGGCGTCGACCTTGCCGAAGTTCGCCAGTGCCTTCGCCTCGTCGCCGTTGGTGGGGGAGACCCGGGCGAGGCCGGGGAAGGGGTCGCGGCGGGGGCCGTTGGCGAGGTCGTCGGCGGTGATCGTGGTGCCGACGACGGCGATCCCGGCGCCGGTCAGCGCGGCGACCGCCTCCCGCACCTCGGCGGACGAGGTGGCGACGCCGGAGACGGCGCGGAGCCGGTCGGGGGCGCCGGTCATGGCGGTGAGCCGGTCGACGACGGTGCGCCAGTGGGCGTTGCGGTCGCCGGTGTTGGCGAGGACCAGACGGATCTTGGGCGTCTCGCTGTTGGACTCGTGGTTGGCCCGGTACTGGTAGGCGTACGCGCCCTGGAGTTCGCGGAGGATCTTCTCGCCGGTGCCGGGGTCGGTGGCGGTGATCGGGAGGAGGAGGGCGACGGTGGCGTACTCGCCGGCCTTCAGGGTGGCGTTCTCGCGCCCGATGGCGGCGGTGATCGCGGTGAGGGCGGGGACGCGGAAGTCGTGTCCGCCGCCGTCGACGCCGATGCACTCCGTGCTGTTCGCGGGACGGGCGACACCGGCGGCGCAGGAACGGTCCTCCGGTTCGAGGTACGTGTAGAGGCCCCAGCCGCCGAGCCCGACGACGAGGGCGGTGGCGACGAGGGTGCTGAGGAGCTTCTGCCGGGGTGTCCAGAAGAAGCGGCGGCGCAGCCGGTCGAGCATGGCGTCAGACTCCGTCCTCGCGCCCCGGCGGCAGCGAGGGCTGCCGCCAGGCGCGGATGTCCCGCGGCCAGTGGCCGGCCGCGTCCCACAGTGGACCGCTGCCGGTGAGGTGGCGGCCGGAGAGCCGGCGCAGTTCGTGCGCCAGCCGGTCGGCCACCTCCTCGTCGGGCAGCGCGAGCGGATCGGTGAGCAGCCATACGGCGTGCAGCAGCCGCCGGATGGCGAGGTGCAGTTCGGCGGCGTCGGGTCCGAGCCCGTCGGGGAGCGCCGGGTCGGGGTCCTGGCCGAGGGCGACGGCCCGGCGCGGGTCGGGTCCGGTGCGGCCCCGCTCGCGCGGATACGGCGCCGAGGCGACGAACCGGAGCAGGCCGAGCCAGCCGAGGACGTCGGGCCCGGGGAAGGTGAGCCGCAGATGGGCCACGGCCTCGGCGGTGTCGCCGAGGGCGAGGTCGTGGTGGAGCCGGTGCGGCCCCGGCTGCGGCCCGTAGTGGCGGCGCAGGGTCTCGTGGACGGCCCGCCAGGCCGAGTACGCGGGGTGGTCGTCGTCCTCGAAGCGGAGCCGGTGCAGCAGCAGGGCGCGCAGCAGCGGGTCGCCGACGAAGTGGCCGGGGTGGTCGGCCCAGTGCTCGGCGCGCAGCCGGTCGCGGACCCGGAGGGCGACGTCGCCGTCGAGGGATTCGGCGGGCAGCCGGACCTGGGCGAGGCGGCGGGCGGACTCCTCGTCGTGGGCGGCGGCGAGCACCGCGTACGGCCCTGTCCTGGGGACCGGCAGCAGGGCGGCGAGCAGGGCGGGGGCGACCGGCACGGGCGCGGTGTCCTCGCGGAGCTCCACGGCGAGGTCGAGCAGGTCGCCGGGGGTGAGCGTGGCGCGGACGGCGGGCGGCGCCTCGCCGGCGGCGCGGGCGAGCAGGTCGACGCCGAGGGGGCGGCCGCCGGTGAGCCGGTGGACGGCCCGGGAGAGGTCGGCGGGGGCGCGGTCGGCCGGATCGTGGCGGTCGAAGGCGGCGCGGGTCTGGGTGGGGGTGAGCGGGGTGAGCTCGACGGCGAGGAGACCGGAGCCGACCCGGCTGGTGCGCGGGCAGGGCGCCCGGTGGGCGGTCTCGGGCAGCCGGATCCGGGTGGCGTGGCGGAGCGCCTCGTGCTCGGGGAGCCGGGAGGCGGCGAGCACCACGGTGTGGTCGCGGCGGCCGTCGGCACGGGCCCGCAGCACCGGTTCGACCAGGGCGCGGCCGGCCGGTTCGTGCGCGTTGTCAAGGAGCACCAGGGGCCGGCCGACGCGGCTGCCGAGCTTCAGCCCGGTGTAGGCGCGGTGCAGGTCCTCGGTGAGCGTGAGGGTGAGGAAGCCCTCCGCCTCCGCCCGGCGCGGCCCGCCCTGGGCGAAGTCGACGGCGAGCTGCTGGAGTCCGGCCCGGCCGCGCCCGCCGGCGTTGCGGTAGCCGCCGAACCAGTCCTCGGGCGCCTTCCTGAAGACGCCGAAGAACTCCTCGACGACGGTCTCGACGGTCGCCTCGGCGATCAGCCCGGCGAAGGGCGCGCCGGCCTCGGCTGCGGTGCCGGCCAGCTTGGCGAGGACCTTGCCGACCCAGGACGCCGCGGCGGCCCGGCCGGCGTCGACGGTGGCGAGCAGCGGCCCGAGCCGCAGCAGGTCGCGGCGGGCCCGCTCGTCGTCCTCGCGGGTCCAGCCGACCGAGGTGACGGCGACCAGCCCGAGCGACAGCCGCGGGAAGGGCACGGCCCGGAAGGCCTCGCCGCGCGGGGCGAGCTGGAGGGCGAGTTCGGTGAGGGCGCCGGTGACCGGGGACCAGCCCGCGCCGTGGTCGGCGGGCTCCTCGATGGCGGCGCAGTCGAGGAGGGCGAGCGGGGTGAAGCCGCGGTAGCGGTTGCGGATCTCCTTGAGCAGGACCGTCTTGCCCATGCCGCGGCCGCCGGTGAAGACGGTGACCGGCGGGTCCTCGCCGTGTTCGTACGGCACCCGGCCGCGGCCGTACGGTCCGAGTCCGACGAGCCGCGCGGCGAGCCCACGCGCCTCCAGAACCGCCTCGCGGCCGTACAGCTCTCTGTCCACCCGCCACCCCCGTCGCAAGTCAACTCAAGGATATCGACGGTGTGTTGGGAACTGGAGAGTCTTTTCGGGTCTGTTGCTGAGGCGTTGTCACTCCGTGGCGATCGCGTCGAGCTGCGCCCGCAGGTACCGGTGGGACTCGATGCCGTGGATCGTCGTGCCGGGCGTGCACTCGTAGAAGTACACCAGCGACATCAGTTCCTCCGCGGGCGCGTCGGCGGGCGGCGGCAGCACCCGGTGCCGTCCCGAACGCCACCGGCCGCCGGTCCAACCCGCCATCAGGTCACCGATGTTGACGGTGAGGGCGGCCGGGTCGTGGGGCGCGTCCTGCCAGCCGCCGGCGTCGGAGAAGACCTGGAGCCCGCCCTTGCCGGCCTGCCGGTCGAGGAGGGTGACGGTCCCGAAGTCGGTGTGCGGCCCGATCCGGAACTGCCCGGGCTCGGGCGGGCCGGTCCGCTCCCGCGCCGGATACCAGTTGATGTTGAAGCCGAAGGTGGGGTGCCCGGTGTGCCGCGTGAAGAAGTCCCGCTCCTCGCCGAGCGCCGACCCGAGCAGGTCGAGCACCCGGTCCGCCAGCGCCCTCATCTGCGCGAGGTACGCCTCCACCAGCGGCTTGAGCTCCGGAGCCTCGGCGGGCCAGACGTTCGGCAGGAACCACTCCGCGTCCACCGCCGGGTCGCCGGTCGGCTCCTCCGCCGCGAAGGACAGCGACTCCTTCAGGTCGGGCGGGGTCGCGGTCCCCTCCGCGTACCCGTTCGCCTCCGCCCCCGGCCCGAGCCATCCGCGCCCGCCGACCCGCACCGCGTACGGCGCCTTGACGGCGGCCGGCAGGTGGAAGAAGGCGCGGGCGCTCTCCCGGATGGCGGCCGGCAGCGCGGGGTCCACCCCGTGCCCGGACACCAGCAGGAACCCGGCGTCGCGCAGGGCGCGGTCGACGGCGGGCAGCTGGGGCGCGGGGTCGCGGGCGAGGTCGATGGTCGGAAGACGCGCCTCAGTCATGTCCGATGTCCTCGTTCCAGAGGGCGGGGTGCTCCGCGATGAAGGTACGCATGAGCTCGACGCATTCGGGATCGTCGAGGACGACCACCTCGACGCCGTGCGCGGCGAGCCACTCCTGCCCGCCGCGGAAGGTCCGGTCCTCCCCGACGACGACCCGGGAGATCCCGAACTGCCGCACGAGCCCGGAGCAGTACCAGCACGGCGACAGGGTCGTCACCATCGTCGTCCCCCGGTACGAGCGCTGCCGCCCGGCGTCCCGGAAGGCGGCGGTCTCGGCGTGCGCGGAAGGGTCCCCGTCCTGCACCCGCCGATTGCGCCCGCGCCCGAGCAGCACCCCGTCGGCGCCGTAGAGCGCGGCGCCGATGGGCACCCCGCCCTCGCCGCGCCCGCCGCGGGCCTCGTCGAGGGCGGCGGAGAGCCACCGCCGGGCCTGTTCCTGGTCCATGGGGGGAGCCTTCCCCGGCGGACCGGGCCCCTCACACCCCGCGCCGACTCCGTCATCCGTCGGGAGCGGATCCGCGGCGCGGGGGGACGCCCTCGCCGGCGTCCCCGGCCCCCGCCTCAGGCCACCGTGACGCCCGCCCCCTCCTCCTCGTACGCGAACAGCGCCAGGGGCGTCTCGCTCTCGAAGAAGGTCTTGGCCCGGATCAGGGCCTGCTCGTCGGCCCTGATGCGGCCGGGGCGGGAGGCCGTGCCCAGGAGGACGCCGCCGAAGCGCATGCGCATGTAGGCCGCCGAGTTGTGCAGGGCGGTCGTCAGGCCGTCCGCGACGACGTGCTCGTCGTGGGCCATGGCCGTCACGCCCCACAGCGTGCGGCCCGCCATCCGCTGCTTGAAGTCCGAGTCCGGCATGTTCAGCCAGCCCGACCAGTAGTCCAGGTAGCGCTTGGTCTGGGCGGAGAGCGTGTACCAGTAGAGCGGGGAGACGATGACGACGTCGGTGGCCTCCAGCGTGGCCCGGAGCAGCTGCTCCTCCACCTCGCCGGCCCGGTGGCCCGCCTCCTCGTGCCGGCCGTCCTGGAAGTCGGGCAGGTCCAGGGTGTTCAGGTCGACCCAGCGCTGCGGTATGCCGGCCGGCAGGTGGGCGGCGGCCTCGCGGGCCAGGATCTCCGAGTTGCCGTCGGCGCGGGAGCTGCCGAGGACGAAGAGGAACGAGCGGTCAGCGCCGGGCTCGGCGTCGAGGGTCGTCATGTCTGCTGCTCCGGTGGTGTGGGTGGTGCCCTGCCTGTGGGGTGTTCCGGTGCCAACCCGGCCGCCCACGTGGGTATTCCGGCCCCCATCGGTCCTTCCGATCGGTCCCATCGGAAGGACGCCCCAGCAGGCAGTGGACCGACCACCGGCCTCGTCCGTAGCGTCGTCGGCATGAGAAACGAGACCCGCGGAACCCTTGAACTGACCCTCGCCATGGTGCTGTCGGGCACGCTCGGCGTCTTCGTCGTCGAGTCCGGCGCCTCGCCCTTCGAGGTCGTCTTCTTCCGGTGCCTCTTCGGGGCCGTCGCCCTCGGCCTCTACAGCCTCGCCCGCGGGTTCTTCACCGGGCACGGCTTCACCGCCCGCTCGTTCGGACTCGCCGTCCTCGGCGGCGTGTTCATCGTCTTCAACTGGGTGTTCCTCTTCGAGGCGTACGCGGCCACGTCCATCTCGCTCGCCACCGTCGTCTACCACACCCAGCCGTTCTTCCTGGTGCTGCTCAGCGCCCTCTTCCTGCGCGAACGGATCCCCGCCGGCAAGCTCGGCTGGCTGGTCGTCGCCTTCGCCGGGCTCGTGCTGGTCTCCGGGGTGCGGCCGGGCGACACCGCCTCCCTCGCCGGGCTCGGGTACGCGCTCGCCGCCGCCGTCCTCTACGCGCTCGCCACCTTCGTGACCAAGCGGATCACCGGCGTACGGCCGCACCTGATCGCCCTGGTGCAGGTGGCCGCCGGAGTGCCGCTGCTGCTGCCCTTCACCGACCTCGGCGCGGTCTCCGGCCTCGGCGCCGGGTGGGTGTGGCTGGCCGGGCTCGGGCTGATCCACACCGGGCTGATGTACGTCCTCATGTACGCGGCCTACGCCAAGTTGCCCACCCCGAAGATCGCGGTGCTCGCCTTCACCTACCCGGCGGTCGCGATGGGCGTCGACTGGGCGGTGTACGGGCACCACATCGGGCTCGTGCAGGCGCTCGGCGTCCCGCTGATCGTCCTCGCCAGCCTGAAGGTCACTCTCGGGCGAGTCGCCGCGCCTGCTCCACGAACAGTCGCACGTGGGCCGGAAGCCGCTTCCCCCGTCGCCACGCGAGCTGCGTGAAGAGCGTGAACGGCGCCTCCCAGCCGAGCGCCACCAGCGCCCCGGACGCCAGTTCCTCCTGGACGGCGATCCGGGGCAGCAGCGCGATGCCCAGACCGGACGCCACCGCCCGCTTGCTCGCCTCGATCGTGCCGAACTCCAGGAACTCCACGGCCGCCCCGGCGCCCGCCCCGGCCGCCAGCTCCGCCTCGAAGAGGTCCCGGTACGCGCAGCCCGGCTCGGTGCCGATCAGGCCGGCGCCCGCGAGATCGGCGGTGACCAGGTCCGTACGGTCCGCCAGCGGGTGGCCCGGGGCCGCGACCAGGGCCAGCGGCTCCGGCGCCAGCACCTCCGTCTCCAGGCCCTCGTGCTCGGTCTCGGCCTCCATGAGGAAACCGAGGTCGTACGTGCCCTGCCGCAGCGCCTGCCGGGTCGCGTCGCCGAGCGTGGGGCGCAGGGCGAGCCGGACGGCCGGGTGGCGGTGGTGGACGTACTCCAGGAGCGGCGGGAGCCGGTAGGTCGTCAGGGACTCCATGGTGCCGATGGTGATCGTCCCGGCCGCCTCCCCGGCGGCGACCGCCGCCCGCGCCTCCTCGGCCAGCTCGGCCATGCGGCGCGCGTACGGCAGCAGCCGCTCACCGGCCCCGGTCAGCCGGATCCGGCCCCCGAGCCGCTCGAACAGCTCGGTGCCGAGGGACGACTCCAGCGCCTTGACCTGCGAGGTCACGCTGGACTGGGCGTAGCCGAGCTCGGCGGCGGCGCGGGTGAAGGAGAGGACTTCGGCGACCTTCTCGAAGGTGGCGAGGAGGCGCAGTTCCATCAGCTCTCCTTGTCCTCGCCCTCTTCACGGCGCCCCTCGGGGCGGTTCTCGGGGCGCTTCGGTCCGTCCTCGCCGCGCTCCGGCTCCTCCTCGCGGCGGCGGAGGTCGTCCTCCCACTCCTGGAACATCGCGGCGTCGCGCCCCTCGGCGGACGGCTTCCGGGGCTTCTCGTCGCCCAGCGACTTCAGGAATTCGGGGTTGTCGTCCGGGGCCACCCAGCCGCCCCGGCCGCCGCGCCCGCCGCGGGCCGTGGTCTGCCGCGCCTTCCCGGCGAAGAGCCACACGACCGGTCCGACCACCCAGAACAGCAGGATGATGACGACCCAGACCACCTTGGGCAGGTGCTTGACCTCGTCCTCGGGGGTGTTCAGGCAGTCGATGAAGGCGTAGATCGTCAGCGCCAGCGGCAGAAGGATCATCAGTGCCCTGAGCATGTGGAGCAGCCCCCTGGAAGCGGTGGCGGGGGCGCGTCGAACCGGCCCCGGTGACGAGTCCAGCCTAGCCGGTGACCGATACTTGCCCGTATGGCTTACGACGATCTCCGCTCGCTGCTCAGGGCCCTTGAGCGCGAAGGCGACCTCAAGCGCATCAAGGCCGAAGTCGACCCGTACCTGGAGGTCGGGGAGATCGTCGACCGGGTGAACAAGGCGGGCGGGCCCGCGCTCCTCTTCGAGAACGTGAAGGGCTCCGCCATGCCCCTCGCGATGAACGTCTTCGGCACGGACCGCAGGCTCCTCAAGGCGCTCGGCCTGAAGTCGTACGAGGAGATCAGCGAGAAGATCGGCGGGCTGCTCAAGCCCGAGCTCCCGCACGGCTTCGTCGGCGTCCGGGAGGCGTTCGGCAAGCTGGGCTCGATGGTCCACGTGCCGCCGAAGAAGGTGAAGGACGCGCCCGTGCAGGAGGTGGTCCTCACCGGCGACGACGTCGACCTCGACCTCCTCCCCGCGCTCTTCACCTGGCCGAAGGACGGCGGCTCCTTCTTCAACCTGGGCCTCACCCACACCAAGCACCCCGAGACCGGCGTGCGGAACCTGGGGCTCTACCGGCTCCAGCGGCACGACAAGCGCACCATCGGCATGCACTGGCAGATCCACAAGGACAGCCGGAACCACTACGCGTTCGCCGCCGAGCGCGGCGAGCGGCTGCCGGTCGCGATCGCCTTCGGCTGCCCGCCGGCCGTCACGTACGCCTCCACCGCCCCGCTCCCCGGCGACATCGACGAGTACCTCTTCGCCGGCTTCGTGCAGGGCAAGCGGATCGAGATGGTCGACTGCAAGACCGTCCCGCTCCAGGTCCCGGCGCAGGCCGAGGTCGTGATCGAGGGCTGGCTGGAGCCGGGCGAGATGCTGCCGGAGGGACCCTTCGGCGACCACACCGGCTTCTACACGCCGCAGGAACCGTTCCCCGCGCTGAAGATCGACTGCGTCACCATGCGGAAGCGCCCGCTGCTCCAGTCGATCGTGGTCGGCCGGCCGCCGACCGAGGACGGACCCCTCGGCCGGGCGACGGAGCGCTTCTTCCTGCCGCTCCTCAAGATCATCGTGCCGGACATCGTCGACTACCACCTGCCGGAGTCGGGCGGCTTCCACAACTGCGCGATCGTCTCGATCGACAAGAAGTACCCGAAGCACGCGCAGAAGGTCATGCACGCCATCTGGGGCGCCCACATGATGTCGCTGACCAAGCTGATCATCGTGGTCGACAAGGACTGCGACGTGCACGACCTCCACGAGGTCTCCTGGCGGGCGCTGGGCAACACCGACTACGCACGCGACCTGACGGTCGTCGAGGGCCCGGTGGACCACCTGGACCACGCCTCGTACCAGCAGTTCTGGGGCGGCAAGGCGGGCATCGACGCCACGAAGAAGCTGCCGGAGGAGGGCTACACCCGGGACGGCGGCTGGCCGGACATGGTGGAGTCGGACCCGGCGACGGCGGCCCTGGTGGACCGCCGCTGGAAGGAGTACGGGCTGTGACCACGGCCGCCGTCCCGGGCGCCCAGCCGGGGCGCACGAAGGCGTTCCTCCGGCTCGTGATGATCGAGCACTCGGTCTTCGCGCTGCCCTTCGCCTACATCGCCTCGCTCACCGCGATGTTCCAGCTGGACCGGAAGATCGACTGGTGGACGCTCTTCCTCGTCACCGTCTGCATGGTCGGCCTGCGGACCTTCGCGATGGCCTGCAACCGGATCATCGACCGCGAGATCGACGCGCGTAATCCGCGCACCGCCAACCGCGAGCTGGTCACCGGCGCGGTGTCGGTGCGGTCCGCGTGGACCGGGGCCGGGATCGCGGTCGTCGTCTTCCTCGGCGCGGCGGCGCTGCTCAACCCGCTCTGCCTGGCGCTCGCGCCGCTGGCCGTCATCCCGATGGTGGTCTACCCGTACGGCAAGCGGTTCACGAACTTCCCGCACGCCATCCTGGGCCTCGCCCAGGCGATCGGCCCGATCGGCGCCTGGCTCGCGGTGACCGGGGAGTGGTCCTGGGACGCGGTCGTCCTGGGCCTCGCGGTCGGCATCTGGATCGGCGGCTTCGACCTGATCTTCGCCTGCCAGGACGTCCAGGCGGACCGGGCGCAGGGCGTGATGTCGGTACCGGCCCGCTTCGGCATCCCGGCGGCGCTGTGGGGCGCCCGCGCCTCCGCCGTCGTCACCACCGGCCTGCTGGTCTGGTACGCGCTGGCCACCGACGCCGGCCTGTTCTTCTGGATCGGCCTGGTGATCGTGGCCGCGGCCTTCTGCTACGAGCACTCGATCGTGAAGCCGCACGACCTGTCGAGGCTGAACAGGGCCTTCTTCACGACGAACGGCTTCATCGGCATCTCCCTCTTCGTCTGCGCCCTGCTCGACCTGCTGGTCCGCGGGCTCACCCTCTAGGCTCGGCGCCATGAACGACGGCAAGCGCACCCCGTGGGTCGTGGGGGTTTCCGGGGCGTCGGGGACGCCGTACGCCGCGTCCGTGCTCAGGGGGCTGCTCGCCGCGGGGGAGAGCGTCGATCTGGTGGTGTCGCGGGCCTCGCGGCTGACCCTGCTCGACGAGACGGGGATCGGCTTCCGGGACGCGCACTGGCGCGAGGACCTGGCGGCCTGGCTGGCGCGGGGCGCGGACGGGAAGCCGGACGCCTTCGACGTGCCGGTGGAGTCGCTGGACGACGTGCGGTACTGGGCGGCCGGCGACCTGGCGGCGGGGCCGTCCTCGGGGTCGTACCCGGCGAAGGGGATGCTGATCGTGCCGGCCTCGACCGCCGCGGTGGCGGGAGTGGCGCTCGGTCTGTCGAAGGACCTGCTGCAGCGGGTGGCGAGCGTGACGCTCAAGGAGCGGCGTCCGCTGGTCGTCGTGGTGCGGGAGACCCCGCTGAGCGGGCAGACGCTGAAGCAGATGGTGGCGCTGGACGAGGCGGGCGCCGTGGTGCTGCCCGCCTCTCCGGCGTTCTACGCGGGTGCGACGCACATCCAGGACCTGGTGGACTTCGTCGCGGGGCGGACGCTCGACGCGGCAGGGGTGCCGCACGAGCTGTACCGCCGGTGGCGGGGGGAACTCGGAGGAGGAGCTCCGGGGGTTCCCCGTGCCGGTTAGCGCTTCTTCGCGGCCTTCTTCGGGGCCCGCTTCGAGGCGGAGGCGGTCTGGTGGGCACGCGAGCGGTTGGCCAGGTCCTGCAGCTCGCGCATACGGGCGTAGGCCATCTCGATCGTGTACACGGTGTTCTCACTCCTGAAAGATCGTCTTTGATCTGCTGAAAGATTCGCAGGGTGACGGCCCTGCATGCCTTAGATTCTACACCTAAACTTGCGGTATCGCTGGACAATGGAAGGTCGTATACCTATGGACGCCGTGGACAGGCAGCTCATCCAGGCCCTGCGCGAGAACGGCCGCGCCTCGTACGCCGAGCTGGGACGGCTCGTCGGGCTCTCCGGCCCCTCCGTCACCGACCGCATCAACCGCCTGGAGGCGGCCGGGGTCATCACCGGCTACCGCGCCACCGTCGACGCCGCCTCGCTCGGCCTCGGCGTCACCGCCCTCATCGGCATCTCCCTCTCCGACGCCGCCGACCACGAGGACGTGGCCCGCCGGCTGAAGGACCTCGCCGAGATCGAGGACTGCTGGTTCATCGCCGGCGACGACTCCTTCATGCTCAAGGTCCGCGCCAACGACGTCGACGGACTGGAGAAGACGATCCGCCGGCTCAGCGGCACCAAGGGCGTCTCCCGCACCCGGACGACGATCGTGCTCTCCACGAAGTGGGAGAACCGGGTCGGGGACCTGCCCGAGGAGGGCTGAGAGTACGGTGGGTGAGCCTTGGTTTCGGAGATAAAGGGAGGCGGCCGTACATGGACGCGGGACTCAAGCGCGAACTTGAGCAGAAGGTCCGGGACGGTGAGCGGCTGAGCCGTGAGGACGGCATCGCCCTGTACGAGTCCGACGACCTCGCCTGGCTCGGCGGTCTGGCCCACGAGGTCCGGACCCGCAAGAACGGCGACGTGGTCCACTTCAATGTCAACCGGCATCTGAACATGACCAACGTCTGCACCGCCTCCTGCGCCTACTGCTCCTTCCAGCGCAAGCCGGGCGAGAAGGACGCGTACACCATGCGCATCGAGGAGGCCGTGCGCCTCGCGAAGGCGATGGAGAGCGAGAACCTCACCGAGCTCCACATCGTCAACGGGCTCCACCCGAACCTGCCCTGGCGGTACTACCCGCGGTCGCTCTCCGAGCTGAAGAAGGCGCTCCCGAACGTCTCCCTCAAGGCGTTCACCGCCACCGAGATCCACCACTTCGAGACCATCTCGGGGATGTCCGCCTCCGACATCCTCGACGAGCTGATCGACGCCGGTCTGGAGTCCCTGACCGGCGGCGGCGCCGAGATCTTCGACTGGGAGGTCCGGCAGCACATCGTGGACCACCGCACCCACTGGGAGGACTGGTCGCGGATCCACCGCCTCGCCCACGAGAAGGGCCTGAAGACCCCCTCGACGATGCTGTACGGGCACATCGAGGAGCCGCGCCACCGCGTCGACCACGTGCTGCGGCTGCGGGAGCTCCAGGACGAGACCGGCGGTTTCCAGGTCTTCATCCCGCTGCGCTACCAGCACGACTTCGTGGACATGCAGGACGGCAAGGTCCGCAACAAGCTGCAGGCGCGGACGACGATGGCGACCGGCGCGGAGGCGCTGAAGACCTTCGCGGTCTCCCGGCTCCTCTTCGACAACGTGCCGCACGTCAAGGTCTTCTGGGTCATGCACGGCGTGCAGACCGCCCAGCTCGCGCTCCAGCACGGCGCCGACGACATGGACGGCTCGGTGGTCGAGTACAAGATCACGCACGACGCCGACAACTACGGCACGCCGAACAAGCTCACCCGCGAGGACCTGCTGGAGCTGATCCGCGACGCGGGCTTCCGGCCGGTCGAGCGGAACACCCGGTACGAGATCATCCGCGAGTACCCGGGACCGGACGCGGACCGGCGGGAGACGCCGCAGGCGATGCGCGTCTGACGTCCCTCCACGCGGGAGAGGCCCGGCGGGGGATCCCCGCCGGGCCTCTCTGCGTCCGCTACGCCTTCGTGTGCTCCACCGGGATCCACAGCTCCGCCGCCGCCGTCCGCCAGTCCGCCGACGGGCGGACGGAGAGGATCTCCGGGCCGGGGCGGCTCTCGTACGGGTTCGACGGGAACCACTCGGTGAAGACGTCCCGCCACAGGTACTGGAGCGCCTGCGGGTAGGGACCTTCGTTCTCGAAGACGGCCCAGGTGCCGGCGGGGACGCGGAGGGTCTCGTACTCCTCCGGGGGCGCCTCCGGGCCGGTCACCGCGCCGTACCAGTGGTCGAGCTCGGCGCCCTCCTCGCGGCTGTCGGTGAGGTGGACGACCGCCGAGACGAGCCCGGCGGGCTCCCCGGCGGACAGGCCGGCCAGCCGGGCCAGCGCCTCCTGGCCGAGGCCGCGGATCTGGGCGGCGATCGCCGGGTTCTCGCCCTCGTGGACGAGCGGGACCCTGGCCCTGCTGCCGGTGATCCCGAAGGCGTCCCGGGTCGTGACGCGGTACTTCATGCTGCTGTTCCCTTCGACGACGAGGCGGAAGGACATGCGCGGCTGGGCGGTGAGCACGGCGCCGGTGCGGCGGGCCTCGCCGGGCCCGATGCCGTGCACCGCGCGGAACGCGCGGGCGAACGCCTCGCCGGAGCCGTAGCCGTAGCGCACGGCGATCTCCAGGAGCGTCCGCTCCCCGGCGAGCACCTCGGCGCCGGCGACGGTGAGCCGCCTGCGCCGCACGTACTCCGACAGCGGCATCCCGGCCAGGGCCGAGAAGAGCCGCCGGAAGTGGTACTCGGAGGTCGTCGCGATCCGGGCCAGCTCGGCCGGGTCGAGGTCGCCGTCGAGGCGGGCCTCGATGTGGTCGAGGGCCCGGTTCAGTCCGTCCAGCACGCCCGGTCCTTCCTGTTTCCTGCGTTGTCCTCACCGTAGGAACGGGGTGCGGTCCGGCACCCGACAATCCGTGCCCGGTCAGGTCAGGGGCAGCAGCATGGTGATGTCGTCGCGGTCGTCGCCGGGGGCCACGCGGATGGCGCCGGGGACGCGTCCGACCTCCTTGTAACCGGCCTTCGCGTAGAAGGCGTCGACGCCGGTGCCACCGCGGACCCCGAGCCGGATGGCCTCGATCGCCTCGAAGCCGGGGGCGGTGCGGGCGGTGTGCTCGACGGCCGCCATCAGATCGCGGCCGTACCCCTTGCCCTGGTGCTTCGGGTGGACCATCACCGTGTACAGCCACACCCAGTGGGTCATCAGGCGGTGGCCGTTGAAGGCGTAGACGGCGGTGGCGGCGACGTCGCCGTCCGCGTCCCGGCCGACCAGGAGGCGATGGGTGCCCTGCGTCATGCCCGACAGGTGCTTGAGGAGGGCGGGGCGGATGTCGTCGTGGGTGACGGGCGGGACGAAGCCGACGGCCCCGCCGGCGTTGGTGACGTCGGCCCAGAGGGCGAGGATGCCGTCGGTCAGGGCCCGGTCGACGGCCGGATCGGCCTCAAAGGTAAGGGTCATAACTCGATAGTATCTATTACTCCACCTGGCCCTCAAGGGCTTTCGGACCCGCCCGCCCCCGACCCCGCCTCCGGCGCGGACCCCGCGCCGTGCTTCACTGGGGGACGCTCGTCCCGTAATGGGAAGGTTCGGAACCCCAGAACGTCGGAACCCCGGAACGAAAGAGTGGGTCATGCTCCGCTACTCGCTGATGCGGCTCGGCATCTTCGCCGGGTGCTTCCTCGCCCTGTGGGGCCTCGTCTACGTCGGCGCGCTGCCGCGCGGCCTCGGCGACTCCAACCTCCTGTGGGTCCTCCTCCTCTCCATCGTCGTCTCGGCCCCCCTGAGCTTCGTCCTGCTCCGCAAGCAGCGCGACAGCCTGAGCGCCGAGATCGTCGAGAAGGTCGACCGCGCCAAGGGCCGCCTCCACGAGAACCGCACCCGCGAGGACGCGGTCTGAGCCGCTTGCCCGTCACGACGGGCGCCATAAGGACCGCGTAAGGTTCCTCACAGATCACCCGCCCCTGGTGTGAGCTTCATGGCTCCCATCAGGGGCGTTCTGTGTTTCGGGTGGGGTGGGGCGGAAGGCGATCTCAAAGAACAGCTTTGAGGATCTCAAAGTTCAAGTGTTAACGTATCGGCCATGACGACAGCAGTGCGCCTCCTTCACGCCCCGGGCATCCCGCTCGTGGCGCGCCTGCACGTCGATCTCTGCCGCTGTATGTCCGCGGCCTGTTGTCGCCGCGAGTCCTGAGGCCCCGTGCCTCCCCGGCAGCATGCAGCGGCGCCCCGTGCGAGAAGCACGGGCGAGTGCCGCACCCCCGTCCCGTATCGCCATACGCATCAGTGGAGTGTGTCCGTGTCCGCGTCCGCGTCCGTCACCGAGGCCAAGCCCTCGTCCCGGATACCGAAGGTCCCCTTCTGGGCCCAGATCGTCGCCGGTCTGGTGCTCGGCGTCCTGCTCGGGTGGATCGCCCGCAGCCAGGACGTCTCCTGGCTGAAGGAGACCCTCGCGCAGGTCGGCGACATCTTCGTCCAGCTGCTCAAGCTGGCCGTCGCCCCGCTCGTCTTCTTCGCCATCCTGGTGTCCATCACCAACCTGCGGAAGGTGAACAACGCCGCCCGGCTCGCCACCCGCACCCTCCTGTGGTTCATGATCACCTCGCTGATCGCGGTCGCCATCGGCCTCGCCATCGGCCTGATCACCAACCCGGGCGCCGGCACCGGCCTCACCCCGCAGGACGGCAAGCTGCCGAAGCGCGAGGGCTCCTGGATCGACTTCCTCACCGGCATCGTCCCGACGGACGTCATCACGCCCTTCACCGAGCTGAACGTCCTCCAGATCGTCTTCATGGCCGCCGTCGCCGGCATCGCCGCCCTCAAGCTCGGCGACAAGGCCCAGCCGATCCTCACCCTCTCCGAGTCGATCCTGGAGCTCCTCCAGAAGGCCCTGTGGTGGGTCATCCGCCTCGCCCCGCTCGGCACCGTCGGCCTCATCGGCTTCGCCATCGCCGACTACGGCTGGGACCTGATCGGCAAGTACGCGACCTTCACCGCCGACATCTACATCGGCTGCGCCCTGGTCCTCTTCGGCGTCTACCCGCTGCTGCTCGCGACCGTCGCCAAGGTCAACCCGCTCCAGTTCTTCAAGGGCGCCTGGCCCGCCATCCAGCTGGCCTTCGTCTCCCGCTCCTCGGTCGGCACCATGCCGGTCACCCAGAAGGTCACCGAGCGCCTCGGCGTCCCGAAGGAGTACGCCTCCTTCGCCGTCCCGTTCGGCGCCACCACCAAGATGGACGGCTGCGCCGCGATCTACCCGGCGCTCGCCGCGATCTTCATCGCGCAGATCTTCGACGTCCAGCTCGGCATCGGCGACTACCTGCTGATCGCCTTCGTCTCGGTCATCGGCTCCGCCGCCACCGCCGGCCTCACCGGCGCGACGGTCATGCTGACCCTGACCCTCTCCACCCTGGGCCTCCCCCTGGAGGGCGTCGGCCTCCTCATGGCGATCGACCCGATCCTGGACATGGTCAGGACGGCCACGAACGTCGCCGGCCAGGCGCTGGTCCCGGTGATCGTCTCCGCCCGCGAGAAGATCCTCGACGTCGACCGGTACGACGCCGTGACGGCGTCCCCCGTGGACGAGCGCGAGCCGGCGCTTGCGGCCTGAGTCGGCCTGGGAAGCCTTCGTCACCCTCGCCCCGCCCGGGTGAGGGTGAGGGCTGCTACGGATGTTCTATCTGTTCGTAGTCATCTCTGGTCATTCATCTTGTTCGTGTGAGGCTTTCGGAGTGGGCGCGTCGGCAGGGTGTGAGTTACCAGACGGCTTGGCGGTGGGTGCGGGACGGGAAGATGCCTGTCCCGGTCCGTCAGGCGCCTTCGGGTACGTGGCTGGTCGATGAGCCCGCTGTCCGGCCATCCGGCCGGGTGGTGGTGTACTGCCGGGTCTCGTCAGTGGAACAGAAGCCGGATCTTGACCGGCAGGTGGCCCGGGTGGTCCACGGGGCCACGGGTTTGGGACTGTCGGTCGCGGAAGTCGTGACTGAGGTCGGTTCGGGACTGGACGGGCGGCGGCGCAAACTGCACCTCATCCTGTCCGATCCGGACGCCGCCGTGATCGTGGTGGAACACCGGGACCGGCTGGCCCGGTTCGGTGTAGAGCACCTGGAGGCCGTACTGACGGCGTCGGGGCGACGGCTGGTCGTCCTCGATCCTGTCGGGACCGGTGAGGCTGTCGAGTGAAGAAGTTCCGGCCGCGACCCGGGTTCGTGGTGAAGGCGTTCCGGTTCGCGCTGGACCCGAACGCCGCCCAGGAACAGGCGCTCCGCTCGCACTGCGGCGCAGCCCGTGCCGCGTACAACTGGGCCGTGGCGTGGGTGACCGCGTCGTGGTGGCAACGCGGGGCCGAGGAGACGTACGGCATCCCCGAGAGGGAGCTGACGTCGTGGCGGCCGTGGTCGCTGCCGTCCCTGCGGAAGGCGTTCAACGAGGCCAAGAAGGTTGATCAGAGGTTCGCCGACTGGTGGGAGGAGAACTCCAAGGAGGCGTACGGCACCGGCCTGGCGAACGCCGCCGCCGCGTTCGACAACTACGCCAAGTCGAAGAACGGGAAGCGGCGCGGCAAGAGGGTGGGTGCGCCTCGGTTCAAGGCGAAGCGGAAGGCGCGTCCGGCGTGCCGGTTCACCACCGGCACCATCCGTGTCGAGGGCGACGGCCGGCATGTGACGCTGCCGAGGCTGGGCACGATCCGTACCCATGAGCCCACCGTGAAACTCCTGGCCCGCGTCCAGGCCGGGACGGCCCGCATCCTGTCGGCGACCGTGCGCCACGAGCGGGGGCGCTGGTTTGCCTCCTTCCAGGCCGAGGTGAAGCGGGATCTCGTCCGTGTCGCCCGTCCCGTAGCCGCCGTGGGCGTGGATCTCGGCGTGAAGTCCCTCGCGGTGCTGGCCGAATCGACCGGCGAGATCCGCACCGTGCCCAGCCCGAAGCACTACGACCAAGCGCTGAAGCCGCTGCGCCGGGCTTCCCGGACCGTGTCCCGCCGCCAGGGGCCCGACCGCCGTACCGGCCGCAAGCCGTCGAAGCGGTGGGAGAAGGCCAGCGCGGCCCGCAACAAGATCCACCACCGGGTGGCGAACCTGCGGGCCGATGCCCTGCACAAACTCACCACCGCGCTGGCGGCCGAATACGGCACCATCGTGATCGAGGACCTCAATGCCGCCGGGATGCTCTGCAACCGGCGTCTGGCCCGCCGGATCGCGGACGCCGGGTTCGGCGAGATCCGGCGCCAGCTCGGCTACAAGACCCGCCAACGGCACGGCACCCGCCTCGTGGTCGCCGACCGCTGGTACCCGTCTTCAAAGACCTGTTCCGGCTGCGGCGCGGTGAAAGCCAAGCTGCCGCTGCATGTCCGGACCTACGAGTGCGACGCCTGCGGCCTGGTCATCGACCGGGACGACAACGCCGGGCTCAACCTCGTCGCCCTCGCGGCGACACGTACGACCGGTACCGGAGTGGCCGGAGACCGGGACACCCCAGCGGTGTCGAAGCCTCGTGGAGCCGACCAGAAGACCCGCACCACCCGCCGCGGCCGCAAGGCCACGGCGGGGCGGGCAGACGGCGCGATCCCCGCCCCGCGCGGGAAGGAAACGAGAGACCGTCCTCAAACCGAAGCCCTGACGCTCTGGTGACGAGACGGACCTTCCGGGCCGAAAAGCTCGGAATGCCGAGACCTGACTGCGGCCTTGGCAACGGCACGTAGGCTTTGCGGGGCGTGCGGGTGATCATGGAAACCGAGGCGGGCACGGGGTGGGGAGAGACGTGGCGGGGACCAAGAGGCTGCCGCGGGCCGTGCGGGAGCGGCAGATGATGGACGCCGCCGTGGCCTGTTTCGCGCGGCAGGGGTACCAGGCGGCGTCGATGGACGAGATCGCCGAGCTGGCCGGGGTGTCGAAGCCGCTGGTGTACCTGTACCTGAACTCCAAGGAGGAGCTGTTCACCGCCTGCATCCGGCGGGAGGCGGAGGCGCTGCTCGGGGCCGTGGCCGAGGTGGTCGGCGACACCGCCGCGCCGCCGGACGAGCGGTTGTGGGCGGGGCTGCTCGCGTTCTTCGGGCACGCCGCCGACCATCCGGACGCCTGGGCCGTGCTCAGTCGGCACGCGCGGACGCAGGGGGAGCCGTTCGCGACCGAGGCGGCGCGGATGCGGGAGGAGATCGCCGCCTTCGTGACCGGGCTGATCGGCGAGGCCGCGCGGGCCGCGCACGGGCCGGTCGCGATCGGCGAGCGGGACGTGGCGGCGCTGGCGCAGGCCCTGGTCGGGTCCGCCGAGTCGCTGGCGACCTGGGCCAACGAGACGCCCGGGGTGACCGCGCGCGAGGCGGCCGCCACGCTGATGAACTTCGCCTGGTCCGGGCTCGGAAACCTCATGAAAAACCAACGCTGGTCTCCCCGTTGAGCCTTACCGCACAGTAAGGTTACCGGCTAGTCAGACCTCAGGACCCGCACGGCCGCACGCCTCCGCTCCACGCCGCACGCCTCCGCTCCACACGCACGCCTCCGCTCCACGACGCACGACCTACGTCCATCGCGCAGACCGAGGAGCCGCCCGTGTCGACCGACCTCGCCCTCATCCGCGTCGACGGCCGCGTGCGCGAGGTCTCCGCGCCCGCCCTCGTCCCCCGGGTGGACCGCGGCTCCCTCGCCGACCTGCCGTACGACAACGCCCGGCAGCACCCCGACACCGTCGTCTTCTCCCGGAAGGACCCCGAGGACGGCGGCTGGAAGGACGTCACCGCCGCCCGCTTCGCCGCCGAGGTCCACTCCGTCGCCAAGGGCCTCATCGCCCACGGGCTGCGCCCCGGCGACCGGCTCGCGCTGATGGCCCGCACCACCTACGAGTGGACCCTCCTCGACTTCGCCGCCTGGGCCGCCGGGCTCGTCACCGTCCCCGTCTACCCGACCGCCTCCGCCTTCCAGACCCGCTGGATCCTCCAGGACTCCGGCGCCGTCGCCTGCGTCGTCGAGGACGCCGGGCAGGGCCGGACGGTCTCCGCCGAGCGCCGACAGCTGCCGGGCCTCCGCCACCTCTGGGTCCTCGACGCCGGGGCGGTGCGGCAGCTGCGCGAGGCGGGGGCGCGCGTACCCGACGAGACCGTGACCGCCCGGCGCGGACTGCTCACCCCGGACACCCTCGCCACCCTCGTCTACACCTCCGGCACCACCGGCCGGCCCAAGGGCTGCGCCCTCACCCACGCCAACTTCTTCGCCGAGGTCGACAACGCGATCCGGCTGCTCCACCCGGTCTTCGCCCCCGAGGGCGGCGAGCCGCCGTCCACCCTGCTCTTCCTGCCGCTGTCGCACGTCTTCGGGCGGATGGTGGCGGTCGGCTGCGTCCGGGCGCGGGTACGGGTCGGGCACGCGCCCTCGGTGGAGGGCGACGCCCTCCTCGACGACCTGGCGGCCTTCCGGCCCACCTTCCTCCTCGCGATCCCGTACGTGATGGAGAAGGTCTACAACCGCGCCCGGGCCACCGCCGAACGATCCGGGAAGGGCGCCGCCTTCGACCGGGCCGCGCGGGCCGCCCGCCGCTTCGGGCAGACCGACGCGCCCTCGCTCCCGGTGCGGGCCGCCCGCGCCCTGTACGACCCGCTGGTCTACCGGCGGATCCGGGCGGCGCTCGGCGGCCGGGTGCGGTACGTGATCTGCGGCGGCTCGCCGCTCGGCGTGCGGCTCGCGGAGTTCTTCCGGGGCGCCGGCGTCGAGGTCTTCGAGGGGTACGGCCTGACCGAGACCACCGCCGCGTCCACCGTCACCCCGCCGCTCGCGCCCCGCACCGGCACGGTCGGCCTGCCGCTGCCCGGCACGGGCGTGCGGATCGCCGACGACGGGGAGGTGTGGCTGCGCGGCCCGCACGTCTTCGCCGGCTACTGGGACGCGCAGCGCGGCACCGCCGTCCCGTACACCGACGAGGGCTGGTTCCCCACCGGCGACCTCGGCGACCTCGACGAGGACGGCTACCTCACCATCACCGGCCGCAAGAAGGACCTCCTGATCACCTCGGCCGGCAAGAACGTCGCCCCCGCGCCGCTGGAGGACTGGCTGCGGGCCCATCCGCTGGTCGCCCAGTGCATGGTCGTCGGCGACAACCGGCCGTACGTCTCCGCGCTGATCACCCTCGACCACGAGGGCCTCGCCCACTGGCGGCGGATGCGGCGGAAGGACCACCTGGCGCTGTGGGAGCTGGCCCGCGACGAGGAACTCCTCGCCGTGGTGCAGAAGGCGGTGGACGACGCCAACCGGCTGGTCTCGCGGGCCGAGTCGATCCGCGCCTTCCGGGTGCTGACCACCGAGTTCTCCGAGACCTCGGGGCACCTCACGCCGTCGCTGAAGCTCAAACGGCGGGCGGTGCTGCGGGACTTCGCGCGGGAGGTCGAGGAGATGTACGGGCCGGAGTACGAGTGAGGGCGGCGGGGACGCCCGCGGGGGCGTCCCCGCGGGCCGCGCTCACACCGTGAGCGGCACCTCGTGGATCTCGTCGGCCGCGTGACCGGTCCGCTGGTGGATCCGCTGCACGGCGTCGGCGGAGGGGCCCGTCGACAGGCAGTAGACCGTGCCGGACGCGGGGTCCGCCCACGCCTTCTGGAAGTGGACCCCTTCCTCCTTCTCGATGGCGAGATCGGCGCGGTGGGCCTCCAGGAGCTGGTCCTTCGTGATCCCGACCATGCCGCGGTGCACGTCCATGTAGGTGGCCATGGTTCTCACACCTCCCTTTCCATGGTGCGCCCTCAGGGCCAGAGCAGCTCCCTGGCCCAGCCGGCGGGGGCCCCGGGGTCCCGGCGGTAGCGGAGGCGGAGGTGGCGGCGGCGGGCGTCGCCCTGGAAGAACTCGACCTCGGCCGGTTCGACCACGTACAGGGTCCAGGTGGGGACGTCGGCGTCCGGTTCGGCCTCGGCGCGGCGCCAGGCCGCGTCGCCGGCCTCCGCGAGGGCCTCGGGGGAGTCGAGGGGTTCGCTCTGGCGGCCGGTGAGGGCGGCGGCCAGGGCGCCGGTGGTGCGGGCGTGCAGGTCCGCGTACGCCTCCTCGCGGCTCGCGGTGGTGACGTGGCCCCGGACACGGACCTGGCGGCCCTGGACCGGCCAGTAGAAGCCGAGCGCGGCCTCCGGGCGGGCGGCGAGCTGGCGGCCCTTGGCGCTGGTGGCGTGCGAGGCGAAGTGCCAGCCGCGGGCGTCGGCGTCGTGCAGCATCACCGTCCGGACGTCGGGGCGGCCGTCCTCGCCGGCCGTGGCCAGCGAGAGCGTGTGCGGTTCGGTCTGGCCGGCGGCCACGGCCGCGAGGAACCACTCGTGGAAGAGGGGGAGGGGTTCGGGCGGGGCGGTCGCCGGATCGAACGCGGGCAGCTCGGTGTCCCAGACGCGCAGCGAGCGCAGGGCGTGATGGAAGTCGCTCATGCGGTGAGCGTAGGCGGGGCGGGACGACGGCCCGCGACGACCGGCGGGGCAGGGCGGTCAGTCGCGGCCCAGGATCACCGTGCCCGAGGAGCAGAACCAGCCGCCCGTGCCGGAGGCGAGGGCCAGGGCGGGGAGGCTGCCGTCGGGGCGGCGGACCTGGAGGCCGGGCGCTTCGCCGCGGAGCTGGCGGACCGCTTCCACGAGGAGGAAGAGGCCCCGCATGCCGGGGTGGCAGGCGGAGAGCCCGCCGCCGTCCGTGTTGACCGGCACCGCGGACTTGTCCGTGACGTACGCCCCGCCCTCGCCCTTGCCGCAGAAGCCGAGGTCCTCCAGGGTCACCAGCGTCATGTAGGTGAAGGCGTCGTAGATCTCGGCGACGTCGATGTCGGCGGGGGTGACGCCGGCCCGTTCGAAGGCGAGGCGTCCGCTGACCGCGGCGGGGGAGACGGTGAAGTCCGCCCACTCGGACATCGTCGTGTGAGAGGTGTGCTCGCCGGCGCCGAGGATCCAGACCGGCGCCTTCCGCGTGTCCGCCACGTACTCCTCCGCGACGAGCAGCACCGCGCAGCCGCCGTCGCTGCGGATGCAGCAGTGCAGTTTGGTGAAGGGGTCGGCGATCATCGGGCCGGAGAGGACGTCGTCGACGGTGATCGGGTCGCGGAACATCGCCTCGGGGTTCAGCGCCGCGTGCGCCCGCGCCCGGACGGCGACCTCTGCGAGCTGCTCCAGGGTCGTGCCGTACGCGTGCATGTGACGGCGGGCGGCCATCGCGTACTTGGCGACCAGGGTGTGCCCGTACGGGACCTCGAACTGGAGCGGACCGCGCGCGCCGAAGGAGAGGTTGGCGGTGCGGCGGCGCGCCTTGATGTCGGCGCGCGCGGTGGAGCCGTACACGAGCAGCACCGCGTTGGCGCGGCCCGCGGCGATGGCGTCGGCGGCGTGGGCGGCCATGACCTCCCAGGTGGCGCCGCCGACCGTGGTGGAGTCCATCCAGGTGGGGCGCAGGCCCAGGTACTCGGCGACCTCGACCGGGGCGAGCGTGCCGAGCCCGGCGGAGGCGAGGCCGTCGACGAGCGAGCGGTCGAGGCCGCTGTCGGCGAGGGCGCGGCGGGCCGCCTGGGCGTGCAGCGCGTAGGGGGTGGCCTCGTCGACCCGGCCGCAGTCGGAGAGCGCGACGCCGGCGACGGCGACCCGGCGGCGGCCGGGGGGAGCGGTGCGCATGGAAGCGGTCATGAATCTGACGGTACATCAGATCTCCGCGATCGGGACCCGCGTCGCTCTGGGCAACCGTCCCTCCTCCGCCCTAGCATGACGGCCCGTCAGATACGGAGGGAGCCCCATGGACACCGCCGACGGCGCGGACCCCGCCACGCTCACCGAAGAACAGCGGCTCACCGAAGAACAGCGGCTCACCGAAGAACAGCGGCTCACCGAAGAACAGCTCACCGCTGAGCACCGGGAGATCCGCCGCACCCTGCGGAACCTGCTCGACCAGCACGCCGGCCCCCCGACCGGCACCGCCCCCGAGGGATACGCCCCCGAGGGGTACGACCCCGCCCTGTGGGCCCGGATGTCCGGCGAACTCGGCCTCGCCCGCCTCGCCCTCCCCGGGCTCGCCCTCGCCTGCGAGGAGACCGGACGCGCCCTCGCCCCCTCCCCGCTCCTCGCCACCGGCGTCCTCACCGCCCCCCTCGTCGCCGCCCTCGGCACCCCCGCCCAGCGCGCCGACCTGCTGCCCCGCATCGCCGACGGCAGCCTCACCTGCGCCCTCGCCGTCCCCGGCGGCTCCCTCGCCCACGCCCTCGGGCTCACCGGCGACAACACCACCGGCGCCTGGTCCGGCGACGGCCGGGCCGGCGGCGTCCAGGCCCGCCCGGCCCCCGACGGAACCCCGGGCGGCTGGCTCCTCTACGGCGAGGCCGACCAGGTCCTCGACGGGCACAGCGCCGGACTGCTCCTCGTCGCCGCCCACACCGGCGGCTTCGCCCGCAGCCGTACGCTCCTCTACCTGGTCCGTACGGAGGACGCGGGCCCCGGACTCGTCCGCGCCCGGCACGCCGGCCTCGACCCCACCCGCTCCCCGGCCGGCGTCCAGCTCCGCGACGTCCCGGCCGCACTGCTCGGCGAGGACCCCGCCGACCCCGCCGACATCACCCGCGCCCTCGCCGCCGCCGGCCGCGCCGCCGCCGTCCTGCTCGCCGCCGAGGCCGTCGGAGCCGCCCGCGCCGCCCTGGACGGCGCCCTCCGCCACGTCACCGCCCGCGACCGGCACCGCCTCGCCGACCTGCACCTCCGGATCGAGACCGCCCGGACGCTCACCCACTGCGCAGCCCGCGAACCGGGGCCCGGACCCGAGAGCGGCCCCCTCGCCCTCGCCCAGGCCCTCGACATCCTCCGCGCCGCCGCGGGCGAAGCCGTACCGCCGCGCGAGGCCGACCGCTACGGCCGCCGCGCCGCCGCCGACGAGCTCCTCTTCGGCCCCGCCGGACGGCTCAGGGCCCGCGCGGCGGAACGCACCGGACTCCTCGGCGGGGCGGCCGCCTGATGCCCACCGGAACGAAGATCGGGGTGAGGCTCGTCCAGAAGGTCTCCTCGACCCGGGCCTTCGCCCGCGTCGCCCCGCACGTCATCCCCGCCCTCGACAAGGCCGTCCACCGCCTGAGCAGGGGAAAGACGCTGCTCAGCACCCAGATGCTGCCCGGCGTCGTGCTCACCGCCAAGGGCGCGAAGAGCGGACGGACCCGGACCACCCCACTCGCCTGCATGCCGGAGCCCGACCGGGGGACCTGGCTGCTCATCGGCTCCAACTTCGGCCGCCCCGGCCACCCCGCCTGGACGGCCAACCTGCTCGCCCACCCGGACGCCGAGATCAGCTGGAAGGGCGAGACCATCCCCGTACGGGCCGAACGGCTGACGGGGGAGGACCGGGCGGCCGCCTGGCAGGCGGCCCTCGCGTTCTGGCCCCCGTACGCCTCCTACCAGGCCCGGATCGACCGCGAGATCCGGCTCTTCCGCCTCACCCGCAGATGACCCGGAAAGGGTCCGGACACGACGACGCCGACGGCGGTCCCGCCCCACGAGGGGCGGCGGCCGGCGTCGGCGTCGACGACAGGACGGGTGAAGGAGAAGGCTCCGGGCGGTCCGCCCGGCGGTGACGTCGGGGCTATCTCACCGGCTTCTTGCCGGTGATGCCCAGATGCACCAACAGGGCCAGGTTCGGCTTGAGTTCGGCCTGCTTCACACCCCAGGTGGTGAAGCCCTTCTGGTGGCCGGCGACCGAGGCCAGCATCGCCACGAGCGAGCCCGCCATCGCCGCGGCGCTGACCTCCTTGTCGACCTTGCCCTTGGCCTGGAGCTCCTTCACCGCGTCCGTCAGGGAGTTGGTGACCGAGTTCAGGATCTTCATACGGATCTTGTAGAACCGCTTGTCGCCCTCCGCGGCGCCGAGGTCCACGACCCGCAGGATGGCGTCGTGCTTCCGCCAGAAGTCGAGGAAGCCGTCGACGAGTTCCTCGGAGGTCTGCCAGGCCGCCTTGCCGACCCAGGAGCGCCCGGAGACCAGCTCGGTCAACCCGGCGCCCTCCTTCGCCATTTCCTCCGCGAGCTCCAGGACGGCGCCCTCGACGTCCGGGAAGTACTGATAGAACGTCGCGGGTGAAGTACCCGCCTTCCGGGCCACGTCGATCACCTTGACGTCCCGGTACGGCGAGGAGCTGAGCATCTCACCGAGGCAGTCGAGCAGCTTCTGCCGCGTCGCCTGGCCGCGTCGTCCGGCCACGCGGCCGTCGACGGTGCGTACTTGTCCTGTCATGCCGTCAGCTTACCGAGGGGGGATCGGCGCGCGATTCGGCCGACTGCAAATGGGGTGCACCCCGTTCCCCGAGGTCGGCGGGGGTCTCCTCGGCGGGTCGCGGGACCGGTTCCGGCCACGCCGCCCGCACCCCGCCCCGTACCGCTTCTTATGAACAGCCTGTGGACAACGCCGGTGGACGCCGCCGCCCCGGACGGCGCACACCGGAGCGCGCCCCCGCCCCCGCCGCCCTAGCGTGGAGGCATGGCCGTATACACAGAGGGCACCCCCTGCTGGGTGGACGCGCAGCTCCCCGACCTGGAGGCGGGCAAGCGCTTCTACGGCGAGCTCTTCGGCTGGACCTTCGACGACGACCGCGACGAGGCCCTGCTGGACGGCCGCCGGGTCGCCGGGCTCCTCCCCAAGCGGGACGGCCGCATGCCCACCACCTGGACCGTCTACCTCGCCACCAAGGACGCCGGCACCGTCGCCGCCCGGGTGAAGGCGGCCGGCGGGCAGATGGTCATGGAGCCGTACCCCGTCGGCCCCTTCGGCGTCCTCGCCCTCGCCGCCGACCCCGGCGGCGCCGTCATCGGCCTGCGCCAGTCCGGCGACGACGACGGCTTCGAGGTCGTGAACGAACCCGGCTCGTTCTGCTGGATGGAGGTCTACACCCGCCGCCCCGGGCCCGTGGACACCTTCTACGCCTCCGTCTTCGGCTGGCTCGGCCGACAGGCCGACCCCGCCGAGGAGGGCAAGGAGCCCGGCTTCGACTACCGCGTCTGGTCCCCGCCCGGCTCCCGCTCCGGCGACGACAGCGCCTTCGGCGGCCGGGCCGTGATCACCGACGCCTTCCCCGCCGAGATGCCCGGCCACGTCCTCGTCTACTTCGCCGTCCGCGACTGCGACGAGGCGTGCGCCACCACCGTCCGCCTCGGCGGCCGCGTCACCGAACCCCCCGCCGACACCCCCTACGGCCGGATCGCCGTCCTCCACGACAACCAGGGCGCCCGCTTCGCCGTCCTCGCCGAACCCATCCCCGCCGACTCCCTCGCCGCCCCCCGGGAGTCCGCCGCCCTCTCCACCGACACGGTCCCCCTCGGCGTCCCGACACCCCCCACCTCCACCCTCTCGGAGCCACCCTCCGAGGGGTGAGCGTTCCGCTCCGTATGACCTGTGACACCGTCGCTCACCAGTGGGACAGGAGCGTGGACCGGACCCGCTCCTGGTCACTGCGGACGTCCCGAACGGTTGGGGACGCCCTGGTCGCCCGCTTTCCCTCCGTGTCCGGTGGCACACATCGTGTGTGTGTTCCGGGAGCAGGAGGGCGGGTTTCCTCACGCCCTGTGGCGCCCGGTCGGGCCTGGACGGTCCGATGCCCCTGCTCATCACTCCGGTGAGCAGGGGGCGGTGCCGTTCGACGCCTGATCGGGTGCCCCAGGGCGCGTCTTCCGATGGCCACCGCCGCAGCCTGGTGGCGGGTGGTCCGGCGGGTTGTGGTGGAGAGGGGGCGCTGCCAGTGCTCGGCGCCCCAGCGGGAGGTGTACGCGGGGTCGACGGCGACGACGGCGATGCCGAATTCTGCGGCCATCGTCACGAGCCGGGCGCGGAGCCTGGCCACCGGCATGCCGGAGACCAGCGCGCGGAACCGCTTGTGCCGGCCGTGCTTCTCCCGGGTCTTCTCCGCCTGGAAGTCGAGGTCCTCGACAGCGACCGCGAGCCCGTGCCGGCGGGCCCAATGAAGGAGTCGGGTCAGGGCATGGCGGAGCTGGGCGTCGCGGTGGCCAGTGGTACCGGACAGGTCGTACGCGAAGGTCCGCGGCGCGCCGACGGGGTTGCCGTGGCGGTCGAGACGCCAAGCGGCGAGGTGATCGGCGTTGGTGTCGACCCCCACCACCCCTCGGGAGAGGGCGACGTCGAGGGGGACGGTCCTCGTGGGCGGGATCTGCCAGGATGCGGTCAGGTACCAGCGTCCGCGTGCGGTGTCGTGGTGGGCGCGGTACGCGACCGCCCGGTCGCCTGCGACGCGGTCGGCCCACTCCTCGCCCCGGTGACGGAAGACCGCACGGCAGGCGAAGACGTACCGGCCGCGCGGAGCGTTCGCCAGGCCGGCGAGCGGCCCGGGCAGCTTGATGGACACCTCGCCGTCGGGGGTGACGCGGATCGTCTCGTTTCCGAACCGCTTGCCCGACTCCCCGTCCGCCTGGAGAAACCAGCGCTCCGCCTCCCAGCGCCGACGCCACTGTTCGACGGTGAGCTGAGCGGCGTCGAGATGGTGACGGTTCCGGGCCAGCTTCTTCCCGCCCCGGACGACCCGGACCCGCCCGGCTCCGTGGTTCGCCCGCTCCCGCGCCAGCCGGTCCTCCAGTACGCGCAGACGGCGGGCCTTCGCGTGCCACTCCCGACGCGACCGGTAGCCGCCCGGGGCCCGTCCGCTGCCCTTCTCACCCACCGGCAGGGACAACCGGTACGCGACCGTCCGCACTCCCGCTTCCAGATCCCGGACGTACGCCCACTGGTTGCGCCGAGCAAGCGCCCACTGTTCGTGCGTGGCCTTGGTCACTGCCCCGGCCCACCGCGACGACGACTCCGCGGTCAACGCCCGCTTCCGCCCGGCCCACGATTCCGCGGAGTGCTCAAGCCCGTCCTCGCACCGGCGTCTGAGGTCGCGCGAGGCCAGCGAGCCGAGGTGGGCGCCGACCAGGCGCAGCACCTCGGCGTCTTGGGCCGTCAGCTGTTTGAGGCTGGTACGGATCGTGACACCGGAAGGGCCCGGGGCCACGTACGGTGCCGCCATCGCCCGCAGACCACCCACCACACATCACCCCAGCCGTGACCGCACACCCCGTCCCCCGTCACAGCCAACGACCACCCCTCCGGAGGGTCACGCATTCGGTGACGGAACCCCTGTTCTCCTTCTTCTCGTAGCCACCGACCACAGGCCCGCGTACTCACTCACCCCTGCCGGAAACCCTCATGCACGCGCGCTGGTGCGTGGTTCGCCACTCCGATCCGCCCCCGGGTTCGCAACAAGGGCTCCGGACAGGAAGAATCAGCCCCCAGGGCCGTACCGTCATGGCCCGTACGGGGAGGTGGCAGGCAAGTGGAACAGCTGACGCAGCACGACCCGAGACGCATCGGGCCCTTCGAGGTGCTGGGCCGGCTCGGCGCGGGCGGCATGGGTCTGGTCTATCTCGCGCGGTCGGCGTCCGGCCGGCGCGTGGCGATCAAGACCGTGCGCACGGAGCTCGCGGAGGACCAGCTGTTCCGGGTCCGCTTCACCCGGGAGGTCGAGGCCGCCCGGGCGGTGTCCGGGTTCTACACGGCCGCCGTCGTCGACGCCGACCCGCGCGCCGCCGTGCCGTGGCTGGCGACCGCGTACGTCCCGGCGCCGTCGCTGGAAGAGATAGTGAACGAGTGCGGGCCGCTCCCGGCCCAGGCCGTCCGCTGGCTCGCCGCCGGCGTCGCCGAGGCCCTGCAGTCCATCCACGGCGCCGGGCTCGTCCACCGCGACCTCAAGCCGTCCAACGTGCTCGTCGTCGAGGACGGGCCCCGGGTGATCGACTTCGGCATCGCGTCCGGCGTCTCCAACACACGGCTGACGATGACCAACGTCGCCGTGGGCACCCCGGCCTACATGTCGCCCGAGCAGGCCCGCGACTCGCGCAGCGTCACCGGCGCCAGCGACGTCTTCTCGCTCGGCTCCATGCTGGTCTTCGCCGCCACCGGGCACGCGCCCTTCCACGGCGCCAACCCGGTGGAGACCGTCTTCATGCTGCTCCGCGAGGGTCCCGACCTGGAAGGGCTGCCGGACGAGCTGCGGCCGCTCATCGAGGCGTGCATGCAGATGGACGTGGCCCAGCGGCCGAGCCCGGCCGACCTCCAGGCCATGCTCGCCCCGCACCTCTTCGGTCCCGGCAGCGACGACAGCGGCACCGCCTCCGCGTGGCTGCCGGAGAGCGCCGTCACCATGATCGAGACCCGGCGCGGCGGCCGGCCGGCCCCGCAGCCGCCGGTCACCCCGCCGCCGATGCCGCCGCGCCCGCCCGTCCCGTACGACGGCCGCGATCCGCGCGACCCGGAGCCCGCGCACGCGGGCGGCCGGCACGCCGGTCCGGCGGAGCAGTCCGGCGGTCCGGTGC
>NZ_JBHYKM010000053.1:0-22138 GCF_042741435.1 Streptomyces sp. NPDC058955
CGGCCCTGGTGGAGGGCCGCGACGCCTGAGGGGTGCGGGGGGAGGGGCGGGGGAGGGTCAGGCGGCGATGACCACCTCGGGCTTCGGGGCCTCCGCCTTGGGGCGGAGCAGGGTCGCCGCGACCGCGAGGGCGGCGATCAGCAGTCCCGTACCGACGCCGAAGGCGAGCCGGTAGCCGCTGGTCAGGGCTTCCGCGGCGGTCCGGCCGGCCGCGTCGAGGGCGTCGGTGCGGGCGGCGGCCAGGGTGGTGAGGACGGCGACGCCGAGCGCCATGCCGATCTGCTGGGTGGTGTTGAAGAGCCCGGAGGCGAGGCCCGCGTCGGCCTCGTCGGCGCCCGACATGCCGAGCGCGGTGAGGGCCGGCAGTGCCAGGCCGAAGCCGGCGGCGAGCAGCATCACCGGGAGCAGGTCGGTGACGTACGAGGCGTGCACGGGGAGGCGGGTCAGCAGGCCCAGCACGCCGATCAGCAGGGTGATGCCGGTGAGCAGGACCGCGCGCTCGCCGAAGCGGGTGATGAGCCGGGCCGCGACGCCGAGCGAGACGGCGCCGATGACCAGGGCGGCGGGCAGCATGGCGAGGCCGGTGGCGGTGGCGCCGTACCCCTGGACCTGCTGGAGGTAGAGGGCGGTCAGGACCTGGAAGGCGAACAGCGGGGCGACCATGAGCAGCTGGACCAGGTTGGCGCCGGCGACCGAGCGGTTGCGGAGGATCCGCAGCGGCATCAGGGGGGTCGCGGCCCGACGCTGGCGGAGCAGGAAGCCGGTGATCAGGGCGAGGGCGAGCGCGCCGAGGCCGAGGGTGTGGGCGGAGCCGGCGCCGTACTCCTCGATCCGCACCACCGCGTAGATGCCGGTCATCAGGCCCGCGGTGACCAGGAGCGCGCCGAGGGCGTCGGCTCCGGCGCGGAGGCCGAGGCCCCGGTCGGCGGGGAGGGCGCGGGCGGCGAGGGCGATCGCGGCGGCGCCGATGGGCAGGTTGATGAAGAAGATCCAGTTCCAGGAGAGGGCGTCGGTGAGGAGCCCGCCGAGGACCTGGCCGAGGGAGGCGCCGGCGGCGCCGGTGAAGCTGAACACGGCGATGGCGCGGGCGCGTTCGCGCGGTTCGGTGAAGAGGGTGACGAGGATGCCGAGGCTGACGGCGGAGGACATCGCGCTGCCGGCGCCCTGGAGGAAGCGGGCGGCGATCAGGACGCCGGGGGAGCCCGCGACGGCGGCGAGGACGGAGGCCGCGGTGAAGACGGCGGTTCCGGCGAGGAACATCCGCTTGCGTCCGACCAGGTCGCCGAGGCGGCCGGCGAGCAGGAGGAAGGAGCCGAAGGCGATCAGGTAGGCGTTGACGACCCAGCTCAGCCCCGCCGGGGTGAAGCCGAGGTCGGCCTGGATCGCGGGCATGGCGACGGTGACGATGCTGCCGTCGAGGACGGTCATGAGCATGGCGCTGGCGAGCACGGTGAGCGCGAGGGAGCGGGATGGGGCACGCATGAGGATCTCTCCTGTCCGTGGAGGCGACAGGAGAGACGCTAGCAGATGGTTTTGTTGCAGACTATTTTTTACGGAACTTGATGTCGGGGTCCTGTGACGGGACGGCGGGCGTCAGGCCTTCTGGCGGGCCCTGCGGGTGGTCGTCCCCGCGCCCTCGACCGGCGCCCTCAGATGCCCCTCGGCCAGCCGTCCCAGCGCCCGGACCAGCACCTCCCGCTCCTCCTCCGGGAGCGAGCCGAGGGCGTCCGCGTGGACGCCGTCCACGATCCGCCGGCTCTCCTCGGTGACCCGGGCGCCCGCCTCGGTGACGGCGATGATCCGCGCCCGCCGGTCCGTGCTGGACGGTTGCCGCTCGGCGAGCCCGGCCTTCTCCAGGGCATCCACGGTGACGACCATCGTCGTCTTGTCCATGTCGCCGATCTCGGCCAGCTGCGCCTGGGTCCGCTCCTCCTCCAGGGCGTGGACGAGGACGCAGTGCATCCGGGCGGTGAGCCCGATCTCCGCCAGCTCCGCCGCCATGCGGGTGCGCAGGACGTGACTGGTGTGGTCGAGGAGGTAGGAGAGGTCGGGCTCGCTGCGGCGGGGGCTCATGGCGGTCATGCCCGCCAGGATAGCGAGCATCGATCCGTCGCGGATTATCGAGAACCGGACGATCTCGGGCCCGCCGATCGACGGAACGGCCGATCGACGGACCGACGAACGGCCGGGTGGCCGAGGTCAGGCCAGCGGCTGCTGGAAGACGATCTGGTTGCCCGCCGGGTCGAGGAAGGCGCACTCGCGGACGCCGTACGGCTGGTCCACCGGCTCGCGGAGGACCTCGGCGCCCGAGGCGTTGATCCGCTCGAAGGCCGCGTCGACGTCGTCCGTGGCGAAGATCGCCGCGCGCAGCAGCCCCTTGCGCATGAGGTCGACGACCGCCTGGCGGTCGGTCTCGGAGGCGCTCGGGTCGGCGAGCGGCGATTCGAGCACGACCGCCACGTCCGGCTGCGCGGGCGAGCCCACGGTCACCCAGCGCATGCCCTGGTAGCCGACGTCCTTGCGGACCTCCAGGCCGAGCGCGTCGCGGTAGAAGCCGAGCGCCTTCTCGTGGTCGTCGACGGTGATGAAGGTCTGGGAGAGGTTGATGTCCATGCGCTCCACGCTAGGGAGCGCCGCCGGGCCGCGCTTCTCCGTTCCTGACCGGTCGCGAGACCACCTTGGAGACGCAGGCGGGCAGGGCCGCGTCGGCGCCGTGCTCACGGGCCCGGTAGGCGCTCGGCGTCTCGCCCACCAACTGGGTGAAGCGCGAGCTGAACGAGCCCAGCGACGTACACCCCACCTCCATGCAGACGTCCGTCACCGACAGGTCGCCGCGCCGCAGCAGCGCCTTGGCGCGCTCGATCCGCCGGGTCATGAGATAGCTGTACGGGGTCTCCCCGAAGGCGCTGCGGAAGCTCCGCGCGAAGTGCCCGGTCGACATCAGCGCCGTGCGTGCCAGCGCCGTCACGTCGAGCGGCTGCGCGTAGTCCCGGTCCATCTGGTCCCGCGCCCTGCGCAGGCGCCGGAGGTCGTCGAGCGGTATGCGGGTGGTCACGCCCTCACCGTACCGGCGGCGTCCGGCGCGCGCGAGCACTCTTGCAAGCATCTGCTTGCAATAGTTAGCAAGCGGTGGCAGGGTACGGAGCATGGCATCGCTCAACGTCGGGAACCTCGGCAGCCTCGGCGACTACCTGCGCGAGCAGCGGCGCACCGCGCAGCTCTCGCTGCGGCAGCTCGCCGACGCCGCCGGGGTGTCGAACCCGTACCTCAGCCAGATCGAGCGCGGGCTGCGCAAGCCCAGCGCCGAGGTGCTCCAGCAGGTCGCCAAGGCGCTGCGGATCTCGGCCGAGACGCTCTACGTGCGGGCCGGGATCCTCGACGAGAAGGACCGGGAGGAGCTGGAGACGCGGGCCGTCATCCTGGCCGATCCCTCGATCAGCGAGCGGCAGAAGCAGGTGCTGCTCCAGATCTACGACTCCTTCCGCAAGGAGAACGCCGCCGAGCACGCGGCGGAGAACGCGGCGAAGAGCGCTGCGGAGAACGCGGCGAGGACCGCCGCCGAGTCGGAAGCATCCAGCTAGCACGTCCCACCGGGAGGACCACCGGCATGGCCATCATCGACGAACTGCGTACCCCCCTCTACTTCGCCGCCGGCACCGCCGAGCTCGCCGTCCGGCAGGCCCGCAAGGTGCCCGGCCTGATCGAGCAGCTCGCCGCCGAGGCGCCCGGCCGCTTCGAGGCCGTGCGGAAGACCGACCCGAAGGCCGTGCAGGAGAAGGTCCAGGAGCGGGTGCAGGCCACGGTCGCCGAGGTCGTCGGCGGTCTCGACACCGACCTCAAGAAGCTCGGCGAGACCGCGCAGGACCTGGCCCTGCGGGGCGTCGGCGTGGCCGTCGAGTACGCCGTCAAGGCGCGCGAGAAGTACGAGGAGGTCGCCGCCCACGGCGAGGAGGCCGTCCGCGCCTGGCGCGGCGAGACCGCCGAGCCGGCCGCCGAGATCACGGTCGTGGTCGAGCCCGTCTCCGAGCCCGAGCCCGTGTCCGAGCCGGTGACGGAGCCCGTGGTCGAGGTGCCCGCGCAGGAGGCGGCCGAGCCGGAGGCCGGGAAGGCGCCCGCCCGCAAGCCCGCCGCCCGCAAGGCCCCCGCGAAGAAGACCGCCGCCAAGTCGGCGGACCGGGCGGCCGTCCCGGCCGGCGAGGCCGAATAGCGGACCCGGGCACGATTCCTGGGGCCCGGAGCGTTGAAACGGGTACCTTGACCGCGAGGCGTACGTACCCCATGACCCACTAGGCGGTGTTCAGCATGCTGATGGACCGGTTCGACAACACCCTCAACCTGCTGATGTTCCTGGTCTTCACCGGCCTCGCCGTCGCCTCGTTCGTCATCGCGGCGCTGGTCCGCGAGGACGCCTACCGGGCCGCGGACAAGCAGACCAAGAAGTTCTGGCTGATCCTGCTCGGCGTCAACCTCGCCCTGAACCTGCTCCTGCCCAGCTTCTTCTTCCTGCTGATCGCGGGCCTCGTCGCCGCCATCGTCTTCATGGTGGACGTGCGGCCCGCGCTCAAGCAGGTCATGGGCGGTGGCGGCGGCGGCCGGCGCGGCGGCTCCAGCAGCGACGGGCCGTACGGCCCCTACAACGGCGGCCGGTAGCGGCCGCACCGCGCGGGGCGCGTCAGCGCACGCGGGGCACGCGGGGCACGGATCGGGCGGGGCCCGGGGAGTTCATCCCCGGGCCCTGTCCCGTTCCAGGGCCAGCAGTGCCACGTCGTCCGTCAGCTCGCCGCCGTTCAGCGTCCGGGCCTCGGCCATCGCCGCCTCCAGGAGCGCCTCGCCGCGCAGCCCGCCGGCCAGCTGCCGGTTGATCATCTCGACCATGCCGTCCTGCCCGAGCCGCGCCGAGCCGGGGCCCGCCGTCCGGCCCTCGATCAGGCCGTCGGTGTAGAGGAGCAGGCTCCACGCCCCGCCCAGCTCGACCTGCCGGCGCGGCCAGCGGGCGCGCGGCAGCAGACCCAGGGCCGGGCCCCCGTCCTCGTACGGCAGGAGCCGCGCGGTGCCGCCCCGCTGGGCGATCAGCGGGGCCGGGTGCCCGGCCAGGCAGAGCCCGGCCCGGCGCCCGTCGGGCGCGATGTCGACCGTGCAGAGCGTCGCGAAGATCTCCTCGCTCTCCCGCTCGTGCTCCAGGACCTGCTGGAGGGTGGAGAGCAGCTCGTCCCCGCAGAGCCCGGCGAAGGTCAGGGCGCGCCAGGCGATCCGCAGCTCGACGCCGAGCGCGGCCTCGTCCGGGCCGTGGCCGCAGACGTCGCCGATCATGGCGTGGACGGTGCCGTCCGGGGTGCGGACGACGTCGTAGAAGTCGCCGCCGAGCAGCGCGCGGGACCGGCCGGGCCGGTAGCTGGCCGCGAAGCGCAGGTCGGAGCCCTCCAGGAGCGGGGTGGGCAGCAGGCCGCGCTCCAGCCGGGCGTTCTCCTGGGCGCGCAGCCGCGACTCGGCGAGCTTCACCTTGGCGGCGTCGTTGCGCTTGCGCTCGACCGCGTACCGGATGGCGCGGCTCAGCAGCCGGCCGTCCAGCTCCTCGCGGAAGAGGTGGTCCTGGGCCCCGACCCGTACCGCCTCGGCGGCCAGCTCCGCGTCGGCGGAGGGGGCCAGGGCGAGGACGGCGTGCCGGGGCGCGAGGCGCAGGATGTGCCGCAGCGGGGCGAGCGGGTCCGCGTCGGCCGTGCCGCGGGGCACGGGCAGCGAGAGGTCGACGAGCACGCAGTGCACGTCGTCGGTGAGCAGCCGCTCGGCCTCGGTGAGGTTGCGGGCGGTGCGGATGCGGACCCGGGTGCCGCTCGCGCCGGCGGCGTCGAGCAGTTCGGGCACGGCGAGGGCACCCGCCGGGTCGTCCTCGACGACCAGGAGGGTGAGGTCGGTGCGGTCGCGGTCGGTTCCTGTGCCTGTGCCGGTTCCTGTGTCTGTCACAGCGGTGGCTTCCATGGCGGTGGCGTCCATGGCGGTGGTGTCGCCTTGCCCCGCAGCAGAGACGATTCTCTGGCGCGGTACGGATACGGGCATCGGTCCGGGTTTCCTTCCCTCCCCCGAGGGTGCGCCGGGCGCCGGGTGGCGGCCCGCCCGTCCGGGACCATAGCGGCAGTGCGGCGCGCAGCGGAATGGCGATCACTCCGCGGGCGGCCGGCTCTTCCTTGGCATATGCCGCGGAAGGGGAGGTAGTTGCGCCCCGAGCGGGCACGGGCGGCTCCCGGACCCATGAGAAAGGTCACTCGGGCCGGATGTGTCAGGTCGCACCGGACCGGACAGGGCCGGGTCCGTGGCGACGGGCGGCCAGGCTGGGAGGTCGCACCGGACCGGGCCGGGCCGGACGGGGCAGGGCAGGGGGCGTGGTGGCCGGACGGCCCCGCCCGGGGTCAGGACGGGCGGACGATGCCGAGGATCTCCATCGAGCCGGCGCCCGCGACGGTGACGTTCCGCCCGGGGCGGGGCGCGTGGACCATCTTCCCGTCGCCGATGTACATGCCGATGTGGCTGGCGTCCTGGTAGTAGACGATCAGGTCGCCGGGGCGCATGTCCTCCGGCTGGACGCGGGGGAGCAGCCGCCACTGCTCCTGCGAGGTGCGGGGGATCCTCTTGCCGGCGGCGGCCCAGGCGGACTGGGTCAGGCCGGAGCAGTCGAAGGAGTCGGGGCCCTCGGCGCCCCACACGTACGGCTTGCCGACCTGGGCGAGCGCGGACTCGATCGCCTTGCGGCCCTCGGGCGTGGCCTCGGTGGTGAGCTCGGCGAGTATGCCGGAGCCGAGCCACTTCGTCTGGGCCTGCTGCCGGGCCAGCTCCTCCAGCCGGCGCAGCCGCTCGCGCTCCTCGGCGGCGAGCTCGCTCTCCAGCTTCTTCGCGGCGGCGATCTTGCCGTTGATCTCCTTCTTCGCCTCGGCCTGCCGGACCCGGTCGGCCTCCAGCCGGGTCCAGTTGTCGCCGGCCTCGGTGGCGTAGGTGTTCAGCTCGGCCTGGGCGCGGGAGAGTTCGGCGATGAGGTCGGTGGTGGCCTTGGCGCCCTCGCGGAGCCGGCCGGCGGTGTCGAGGAAGAGCTGCGGGTCGCCGGTGAGGACGAGCTGGGCGCTGTCGGGGATGCCGCCGTTGCGGTACTGGGCGCGGGCGGTGGCGCCGGCCTGGGCCTTGAGGGTGTCGATCCGCTTCCGGCCGCTCTCGATCATGCGGGCGAGCCGGACGATCTCGGCGGACTGCTTCTCGGCGCGCTCCTCGGCGAGGTTGTACGCGTCGGTGGCGGCGGCCGCCTGCCGGTACAGCCCGTCGATCTCGGTGCGGACCTGTTCGAGGGTCTTCTTCGGCGGGGGCGGCGGCAGCGGGGCGGCGGCGGCCTGGAGGGTCAGCGCGGGCGTGGCCAGCAGGGCCAGGGCGCAGGCCACGGTGACCGCGGCGGCGGCGTACGGACGTCGGCGTCCTCGGTTCACGTGTTCCCCCTCGTGACCGGGTACCCCCTCGGCCACTATCTGATTTACCGTCAGTAACTTGTGGTGGTCCTGGCGATAGTGCCACGCAGAACCGGAAAACGACAGGTCCCCCGCCAGAGTGACGGCGGATGGGCGGGTGGCGTTCCCGCCGTAGGGGGATGTGGGCGTGTCGTGGGGCGCCGGAGGTCTCCAGGACACCGGCCGGTCACCCGAGCACGGGCGTCTTCTCCTCCCGCCGCTGGCGTCGTCGCCTGCCGGCCGCCGCGGTCGCCTGTCGCCTGTCGGCCGTGGCCCGCCGCCTGTTGTCCGCCGGTCCTCACGTCTCCCGGGGCGCGAGCGCGTCCCAGCGGACCGTCACCTCGCCCTGCCGCCACCGCTTCGGGCCGTCCACGACCGGCCAGTCGCCCGCCAGGTCGCGGACGGAGCGGATCCAGCGCTGCCGGGCGCCCAGCGAGGCGTACGGGGCGGCCGCCGCCCAGGCCCGGTCGAAGTCCCGCAGGAAGGCGTGGACCGGCTCGCCCGGCACATTCCGGTGGATCAGCGCCTTCGGCAGCCGCTCGGCGAGGTCCGAAGGCCGCTCCAGGGAGCCCAGCCGGGTCGCGAAGGTGACCGTGCGCGGCCCGCCCCGGTCCAGCGCCACCCACACGTGCCGGCGCCCGATCTCGTCGCAGGTCCCCTCGACGAGCAGCCCGCCGGGCGCGAGCCGCCGGCACAGCCGCTCCCAGACCGCCGCGACCTGCTCCTCGTCGTACTGGCGCAGCACGTTCGCGGCCCGGATCAGCGCGGGCGCGCCGGGCACCGGCACCTCGAAGCCGCCGTGCACGAAGGACAGGCCCCCGCCCTCGTACGGCTTCGCGGCCTCGACCCGCGCCGGCTCGATCTCGATCCCGTACAGCAGGGTGCGGGGCTCCGCGGTGCGCAGCCGGGCGAGCAGTTCGACGGCGGTCCAGGGGGCGGCCCCGTACCCGAGGTCGACGGCGACGGGCGGCTCGGGGGAGCGGCGCAGGGCGGGGCCGTGGACGGCGGCGATCCAGCGGTCCATGCGGCGCAGCCGGTTCGGGTTGGTGGTCCCGCGGGTCGGGGTGCCGACGGGGCGGGTGGTGCGCGGGGCCATGCGACGAGGGTACGGGGCGCCCGCACGCGCGCGTACGGGGTGGCAGGAGCTCAGGGGGCGTACGCGCACGTGCGGACGAGGCGGGCAATGAATTGGCAAAGTGCGCCGGTGGTGGAAATGAAAGGGGTCCCTCCGGTGTTGTGCGGTGCCGGAGGACGTGTGCGCCCTCCCTCAGGCGTGTCCGGCGGACCCGGGCGTGCCGGTGCGGCCGCCCCCCGGCCGAAGACAGCCCCGCCAGGCACCTCTCGCGGAAGGACCGCCGACGTGAGCCAGTACGTGTCCCGGTTCGCCGGCACCCGGCACCGGCACCCGGCAGCCCCCTCCCGGCTGCGGCTTCCCGGCCGCCACCGCACCCCCCGCCGGGTCGCCATGCTCTCCGTGCACACCTCCCCGCTCCACCAGCCGGGCACCGGCGACGCGGGCGGCATGAACGTCTACATCGTCGAGCTCGCCAAGCGGCTCGCCGCCATCGACATCGAGGTCGAGATCTTCACCCGGGCCACCACCGGCGGCCTCGCCCCCGTCGTCGAGCTGGCCCCCGGGGTCCTGGTGCGGCACGTCGACGCCGGCCCGTACGAGGGACTGGCCAAGGAGGAGCTGCCGGCCCAGCTCTGCGCCTTCACGCACGGCGTGATGCAGGCGTGGGCGGGCCACCGCCCCGGCCACTACGACCTCGTCCACTCGCACTACTGGCTCTCCGGCCACGTCGGCTGGCTCGCCGCCGAGCGGTGGGGCGTCCCGCTCGTGCACGCCATGCACACCATGGCCAAGGTCAAGAACGCCTCGCTCGCCGAGGGCGACACCCCGGAGCCCGCGGCCCGGGTCATCGGCGAGACGCAGATCGTCGCCGCCGCGGACCGGCTGATCGCCAACACCACCGAGGAGGCCGACGAGCTGGCCCGCTTCTACGAGGCGGACCCCGGCAAGATCGCGGTCGTCCACCCCGGGGTCAACCTCGACCGCTTCCGGCCCGCCGACGGCCGGGCCGCCGCGCGCGCCCGCCTCGGCCTGCCGCACGACGCCTTCGTCCCCGTCTTCGCCGGCCGCATCCAGCCCCTCAAGGCCCCGGACATCCTGCTGCGGGCCGCCGCCCTGATGGTCGACCGCGACCCCTCGCTGCGCTCCCGGATGGTGGTGCCGGTGGTCGGCGGCCCCAGCGGCAGCGGCCTCGCCAAGCCGGAGCAGCTGCAGAAGCTCGCCGCCAAGCTGGGCATCGCCGATCTGGTGCGCTTCCACCCGCCGGTGGGCCAGGAGCGGCTCGCCGACTGGTTCCGGGCCGCGTCGGTCCTCGTCATGCCCTCGTACAGTGAGTCCTTCGGGCTGGTCGCGATCGAGGCGCAGGCGGCCGGCACGCCGGTCGTCGCCGCCGCGGTGGGCGGTCTGCCGGTGGCCGTACGGGACGAGCGGACCGGCTTCCTGGTGCAGGGCCACGACCCCGTCGACTACGCGCGCGTGCTGGATCGTTTCGCCGCCGATCCGGAGCTCACCGCGCGGATGGGCGACGCGGCCGCCCGGCACGCGGAGTCCTTCGGCTGGGACACGGCCGCCTCGGGCACCGCCGACGTGTACACGGCCGCCATGCACGACCACCGGCAGCGCGCGCACCACCGTCGCGTACGCTCCCACCATGGCTGACGCTCAGGACGCTCAGGACGCGCGGGACACCCGGCGGATCGTCGAGGACACGCTCACCGAGGCGGAGCTGGAGTGGGAGAGCCCCGACCCCGGCTCGTACGTGGTCAAGCTCCCCGGCACCCGCAAGCTGTCCACGACCCTGTCGCTGCGGATCGGCCGGCACTCCCTCTCGCTCAACGCCTTCGTCGTCCGCCACCCCGACGAGAACGAGGCCGGCGTCCACCGCTGGCTCCTCGAACGGAACCTGAAGCTGTACGGGGTGGGGTACGCGATCGACCAGCTCGGCGACATCTACCTCGCCGGCAAGCTGCCGCTGGCCGCCGTCACGCCGGAGGAGCTGGACCGGCTGCTCGGCTCGGTCCTGGAGGCGGCGGACGGCGACTTCAACACGCTGCTCGAACTCGGCTTCGCGTCGGCCATCCGGCGGGAGTACGCCTGGCGGGTCTCCCGCGGGGAGTCGACGCGGAACCTGGACGCGTTCAGGAGCTTGACGCGGGCTCCGGCTTCGCCGGAACAGGGCTGACGGCCGCGTCGGCGGCGGCCAGCTCCTCGGCCGCGGGCTCCTCCTCGCACAGCGCCCTGCGCAGCCGCAGGGTGTAGCCGACGGCGGCGAGGAGGCCGAGCGCGAAGCAGCCGGCCCACAGCACGTCCGAGCCCGGCCCGTCGACGACCACGCCGGCCACGACCGGCGCGACGAAGGCGGCGACCGCCCACGACATGCCCATCACGCCCTGGTAGCGGCCGCGGGCGTGCTCCGGGGCGAGCCGGGCGGTGGCGGCGGCGTTCGTCGGCACGTGGACCATCTCGCCGACCGTCCACACCACGACGGTCGCGGCGAAGGCCACGGCCGAACCGGCCAGCGCGGTGGCGCCGGTGCCGACGGCGAACAGCAGCGAGGCCACGGTCAGCAGGACCACCGGCGAACGCCGGTCGGTCACCTTGTTCACCAGCAGCTGGAAGGCGACGATCACGATGCCGTTGACGGCGATCACCATGCCGTACGACGACGGCGACAGGCCCTGCTCGGCCATGGTCAGCGGCAGACCGATCCAGGGCGCGGTGAAGACCACGCAGACCAGCAGGTTGAGGAGGACGAGGGTCCGGAAGGGCGCGTCGCGCAGCACGTCCAGCATGGACACCCGCTCGTCGTCCTCCTTCTCCCCGGACTTCGGCTCCGCCCGCTCGGGCCGGGTCTCCGGCAGCCGCAGGAAGACGATCACCGCGCACAGGGTGGTGGCGACGGCGTCGACGACGAAGAGGGTGCGGTAGCCGAGGAAGGCGGCGGCGCCGCCCGCGATGGAGGCGACGGCGAAGCCCAGGTTGAGCGCCCAGTAGTTGAGGGCGTAGGCGCGGCGCACGTCGTCGGCGGGGACCATGTCCGCGATCGTCGCGTTGATGGAGGGCCGGACCGCCTGCATGGCGACGCCCATCAGCAGGACGACGAGGGCCACGCCCCAGGCGCTGGTGACGAAGACCAGCGCGGCGGCGCACGCGGCGGCCGCCAGGTGCATGGTGACCATGGTGGGCCGGCGGCCCCAGTGGTCGGTGAGGGCCCCGCCGAGCGGGGAGCCGGCGACGCCGCCGAGACCGTGGAGGGCGACGACGAGACCGGCGAACCAGGCGGAGTGCCCGAGCTCGGTCGTCAGATAGAGGGACAGGAACGTCAGGACGAAGGCCCCGGTCCGGTTCACCAGGGTCGACAGCCACAGCCACCAGAAGCCCTGCGGAAGACCGGAGACGGTGGCGACCGCCGATCGTCTGAGCGAGTCGATGGACATGTGTGGGCGCCCCCTGCGTGCTGTAAGTCCCTCCAACGGCTCTCGAAACTTACGCATCTCGGCTGGCGGACGCCAGCGAATTGACGACGCGCGTCAATCGTCAGCGGTCCATTAGGCTCGTACGCATGGCCGACGCACCGTACAAGCTGATCCTCCTCCGCCACGGCGAGAGCGAGTGGAACGAGAAGAATCTGTTCACCGGATGGGTGGACGTGAACCTCACCGCGAAGGGTGAGAAGGAGGCGACGCGCGGCGGCGAGCTGCTCAAGGACGCCGGCCTGCTCCCCGACGTGCTGCACACCTCCCTCCAGAAGCGCGCCATCCGCACCGCACAGCTCGCGCTGGAGGCCGCGGACCGCCACTGGATCCCGGTCCACCGCTCCTGGCGCCTGAACGAGCGTCACTACGGCGCCCTCCAGGGCAAGGACAAGGCCCAGACCCTCGCCGAGTTCGGCGAGGAGCAGTTCATGCTCTGGCGCCGCTCGTACGACACCCCGCCGCCGCCGCTCGCCGACGACAGCGAGTACTCGCAGGCCGGCGACGCCCGCTACGCGACGATCCCGCCGGAGCTGCGCCCGCAGACCGAGTGCCTCAAGGACGTCGTCGAGCGCATGCTCCCGTACTGGTACGACGGCATCGTCCCGGACCTCCTGGCCGGCCGCACGGTCCTGGTCGCCGCCCACGGCAACAGCCTCCGCGCCCTGGTGAAGCACCTCGACGGCATCTCCGACGCCGACATCGCGGGCCTCAACATCCCCACCGGCATCCCGCTCTCCTACGAGCTGGACGCCGACTTCAAGCCCCTGAACCCCGGCGGCACCTACCTCGACCCGGAGGCCGCCGCGGCCGCCATCGAGGCCGTCAAGAACCAGGGCAAGAAGAAGTAGCCTTCGCGCTTTCGCGGGAGCCCCCGGCCCGGGTGGGTCGGGGGCTCCCGGCGTCGGTGCTCCTCGTCAGTGCTCCTCGCGGCCGCCCGCGGCCTCGTCGCAGGCTCCGTCGCGGAAGTCGTCGAGGGTGGTCGTGCGGATCTCGTCGTCCAGGGTGTAGCGGACCTGGCCGGGCTTCAGGTGGGCCAGGTCCTCGGGGGTGAAGCGGACCGGGGACGCCTTCCAGGTGTCGTCGTCGGTCCAGCCCGCCAGCTGGTAGGTGCGGCCCTTCTCCAGGAGGGCCGTCTCCATCTCCGGCGTCCACTCCTCGGCCTCCGGGGCGCCCGCGGTGTGCATCAGTGGCCAGGTGGTGAAGCCGGTGACCGGGCCGTCGTGCCGCCAGTCGCCGGTGATCTCCCGGGACTCCGCCTTCGAGGCGTCGTCGGGGTGGAGCGTCGCGCCGTCGACGTGGTCGTGGCACATCAGGATCACGCCGAGCGGCGTGCCGTCCTCCGCCACGGACACGCCCGCCAGTCCGGCGGGTGCCGGCGAGCAGCCCGTGAGCAGCAGTGCGGCGGCTCCGGCCGCCGCCGCTGTCAGGAGGGTCGCTCGCGCGGTGGGCATGGCCGCAATTCTGTCGGGCGGAGCCGCCGATGCCCAGGGGTGACCGACGGTAATCCGAGGTGAACGGGGGAGGAGGCCCGCTACGGTCCCCTCCATGACACGATCACCGCGCCTGGAGCGGGTCACCCCCGCCACCGTGGACGCCGCCCTCGCCCTGCGCGTCCACCCCCATCAGGAGAAGAACGTCGCACCCGTCACGAAGTCGCTGGCCGAGGCGTACGCGTACGGGGAGACCGCCTGGCCCCGGCTGGTCTTCGACGGCGACCGGCTCGTCGGCTTCGTCATGGCCTTCCTCGACATCGCCTGGCGCGGCGAGGAGGACCCGACCGACCGGCGCAGCGGGCTGTGGCGGCTGAACATCGCCGCCGACGCCCAGGGCGCCGGCTACGGCCGCTTCGCCGTCGAGGCCGTCGCCGAGGAGCTGCGCCGGCGCGGAGCCACCCGCATGTACGTCACCTGGGAGCCCGGCGCGGACGGACCCGGCGCGTTCTACCGCCGGCTCGGGTTCCGTACCACCGGCGAGGAGAGCGGCGGCCAGACCGTCGGCGTCCTGGAGCTGTGAGGAGAAGGGGGGAGGGCCGGACGGGACCCTCCCCCCTCACGTCAGCCCGAGCAGCCGCTCACGTCAGCCCGAGCAGCCGCCGCACTGGCACGGCGCCCCCGACTGGCAGCCGCAGCCGCAGCCGGAGCCGCAGCCGCAGGCACCCAGGACGGGCAGGTGCGTCCGCTCGCGCGGGGCCTCCGCCGGGGCGTCGGTCGTGATGGGGGAATCGGCCATGGGGTCCCTCCCTCGCGGGACGCGGATCGTCCCTCGTCCCCCATTGCATGCCCACCCGGACCGGCGCATCAACGGCGCACGGAAGCCCCGTGCGCCCGTACGCCCCCCTGTACGCCCTACGCGCCCTCGACCGGGGTGTCCTGCGGCTGCAGCTCGTCCGCGTGCTCACCCGTCACCAGGTAGACCACGCGCTTCGCCACCGACACCGCGTGGTCGGCGAACCGCTCGTAGTACCGGCCCAGCAGCGTCACGTCCACGGCCGTCTCGATGCCGTGCTTCCACCGGTCGTCCATCAGGTGCTGGAAGAGCGCCCGGTGCAGCAGGTCCATCTCGTCGTCGTCCTGCTCCAGCTGCATCGCCAGGTCGACGTCCTTGGTGATGATCACCTCGGCCGCCTTCGCCATCAGGCGCTGCGCCAGCTGGCCCATCTGGAGGATGGTCGCGTGCAGGTCGTTCGGGACCGCGCGGTCCGGGAAGCGCAGCCGGGTCAGCTTGGCCACGTGCTGCGCCAGGTCGCCCGAGCGCTCCAGGTCGGCGCTCATCCGCAGCGAGGTGACCACGATCCGCAGGTCCGTCGCCACCGGCTGCTGCCGGGCGAGCAGCGCTATCGCCCGCGCCTCCAGGTCGTGCTGGAGGTCGTCGACCTTCTGGTCCGCGGCGATCACGCTCTCCGCGAGCTTCAGGTCCGCGTCGAGCATCGCCGTGGTGGCGCGCCCGATCGCCGATCCGACCAGGCGGGCCATCTCGACCAGGCCCTCGCCGATCGAATCAAGTTCCTCGTGGTACGCGTCCCGCATGGATGTCCCTCTCTCCGGGAGTGCCTCTTCTTCAGGGGGTCGCTCTGGACCCTCACGCTCCCACGTTCGGCCCCCTGTGCGTCCGGCTCCATCCCCTCGTGTGAACCACCTCTGGCCTGAAGGTGAACTCTGGGCGACGCGGGCCCCTGCCCCTCCCAGGACAAATGAACCGGCCCCGTCCCCAGGGTGAACTCTGAGCGACGAGTGTTCGAGCAGCCACTCGGACGGCTGGGAGAGTGTCCGTGACCACGCATAACCTGGATGGCATGGACGTGAACGCGGCGGTCGCCGCATTGGCCGCGATCGCCGGCGTGTGTACCGGCGTGATCGCCATGCTGGCGTTCCGCTGGAGCGAGCGCGACCAGGCGCGACCCACCCGTACCTCTCTGCACACCGACGCCGTGCTGCCGCCCGGCGTCGACACCGTGCTCTCCGTGCTGCGCTCCTCCGCCGTCGTGCTCGACGAGAGCGACTCCGTGGTGAAGGCGAGCTCGGCGGCGTACGCCCTCGGGCTCGTCCGCGGCGGGAAGCTGGCCGTGGAGCCGATGCTCAACATGGCCCGCGACACCCGCAGGGACGGGGAGATACGACAGGTCGAGCTGGACCTGCCCCGGCGCGGCGGCGGACGCGGCGAGGCCCTCGCCGTCTCCGCGCGGGTCGCCCCGCTCGGCTCGCGGCTCGTGCTGCTCCTGGTCGAGGACCTGACGGAGGCGCGCCGCATCGAAGCGGTACGGCGCGACTTCGTCGCGAACGTGAGCCACGAGCTGAAGACCCCGGTCGGGGCGCTCTCGCTGCTCTCCGAGGCTGTCATGGACGCCTCGGACGACCCCGAGGCGGTCATGCGCTTCGCGGGCCGGATGCAGATCGAGGCGACCCGGCTGACCAACCTGGTCCAGGAGCTCATCGACCTCTCGCGGGTGCAGAACGACGACCCGCTGGAGGACTCCGAGCCGGTGTCCGTGGACGAGCTGGTCGCCGAGGCGATCGACCGCTCGCGGCACCCGGCCTCCACCAAGCAGATCACGATGGCCTCCGGCGGCGCGGCCGACCTGTACGTCTGGGGCAGCCGCGGCCAGCTCGCCGCGGCCCTGGGCAACCTGGTCGAGAACGCCGTCAACTACTCGCCGGCCCGGACCCGCGTGGGCATCGCCGCCCGCCGGGTCGCGGCCCCCGGCGGGGACCTCATCGAGATAGCCGTGACCGACCAGGGCATCGGCATCCCGGAGAAGGACCGCGAGCGGATCTTCGAGCGCTTCTACCGCGTCGACCCGGCACGCTCGCGTGCCACCGGCGGTACGGGGCTCGGGCTCGCGATCGTCAAGCACGTGGCCGCCTCGCACGGCGGAGAGGTCACGGTGTGGAGCACCGAGGGTCAGGGCTCCACCTTCACCCTGCGGCTGCCCGAGGCGGGCTCCGCACGGGACCGCCGGACCGCCGCCTCCTCCCTCACCCCCGATCTCATGACCGAACCGCTTCCTGCACCGGAGGTCCTTCCGTGACCCGAGTCCTTGTCGTCGAGGATGAGGAATCCTTCAGCGACGCCCTGTCGTACATGCTCCGCAAGGAGGGCTTCGAGGTCGCCGTGGCGGCGACCGGCCCCGACGGACTCGACGAGTTCGAGCGCAACGGAGCGGACCTCGTCCTCCTCGACCTGATGCTGCCGGGCCTGCCCGGCACGGAGGTCTGCCGGCAGCTGCGGGGCCGTTCCAACGTCCCGGTCATCATGGTGACCGCGAAGGACAGCGAGATCGACAAGGTCGTCGGGCTGGAGATAGGAGCCGACGACTACGTGACGAAGCCCTTCTCCTCCCGCGAGCTGGTCGCCCGCATCCGCGCGGTGCTCCGCCGGCGCGGCGAGCCGGAGGAGGTCACCCCGGCGGCCCTGGAGGCCGGCCCGGTCCGCATGGACGTCGACCGCCACGTGGTGACGGTCGCCGGCGCCAAGATCGACCTCCCCCTGAAGGAGTTCGACCTCCTGGAGATGCTGCTCCGCAACGCGGGCCGCGTCCTCACCCGCATGCAGCTCATCGACCGCGTCTGGGGCGCCGACTACGTGGGCGACACCAAGACCCTCGACGTCCACGTCAAGCGCCTCCGCGCCAAGATCGAGCCGGACCCGGGCGCCCCCCGCTACCTGGTCACGGTCCGGGGCCTGGGCTACAAGTTCGAGCCGTAGGATCCACGCCCGCCCGCGAGGCGGGAAGCAGGTGTGCGTACGACGAGAGGGGCGTCCCGGAACGGGGCGCCCCTCTCGGCGTCGTACGAGCGGTGGCTCAGTGGCCGGCGGTCGGGCTGGCCTCGCCGCCCTCGGTGCCGTGTCCGGCGCCGTGCTCGCCGGCCTCGGCCGTCGGCTCGGCGGAGGGGGTGGAGCCGGGCGGGAGCGGCACCTCGGACGGGCCGAACTCCTTGAAGTAGCTCGTCGACGGGACGACGAACGCCTCCAGGGAGACGTCACCGGTCTCGCTGAGCTTGAAGGTGACCTTCTGCGCGTCGCCGTTCTTGGCGGCCTCGTGGCCGTTCTCGATGGTCGCGGAGGCGTTGCCCGCGCCGCCGATGACGACGGAGCCGCCGGCGGGGACGACCACCGGGCCGGCGCCCTTCGCGGACTTGAGGACGACCGCCGCGTTGCTGCCGGGCAGGCTGATCGACTCCAGCGTCTGCGGGGCGCGGCCGTTGTTGAAGACGGTGGCCGAGACGACGGCCGGGCCCTTGGCGCCGGGCGTCGGCTGGGTGATGACGAGCGCGTTCTGGATCTTGACGTCGTCCACCGTGACGGCGGCGTTGTCCGGCCGGATGCCGAGCGTCTGGGCGTCGTTGCCCGCACCGCAGGCGGACAGCGCGGCGATCGAGAACACGATGGCGGTGGCGGCGAGGGCGCCGCGTCGAAGGCTGCGGCTCACGGCGGCGGCAACTCCTAGGACGTACGGACGGAAGAGGGACTAAGGACCAGCTAAAGGTGCGTCAGCGCGCTTAGGTTACCGAGCCTGACTCTCCGTCCCGCACCCGACCCGCCCCTTAGCGCCCGAGCCCTGCCCGCGCCCTGCCCGAGCCCTGCCCCCGCCCCGCCCGAGGTCCCGGCCGCCGCGGCCCCCGCGCGGTGCGGCGCCGTGGCCGGAACACATCCCATTGGCCCGGCGTTCACATAACCGACGTGATCAATTCCGGCGGTCGCGTCGCATTCCGCATCCCTTCCCTTACGGAAAAGCACGGACGGGTCGCCCGCTGATCAATTCCGGATTCTCGGCGTGATCCCTCCGTACGGGTGGTCGATCCTCGAACGGAGTACGTGAACGGGGCCACTCCTGACCGGACGAACCCGGACATACCGCCCGCTCGGGCGGGTCCCGGATGTGTGTAACGTGCGCGTTTCTCTCTGTCGACGCAGCCGCTCCGACCTGCGAATACCGCCTTCCGGAAGCCCTCCGCAGCACGCGGGCGACACACTTGTCAAGCCCCGAGATATGCCCTGACCTGCGGAAACGCCATTCAGAAGAAGCAGTTTCCGTGTTACCCTGGATAGCCACGGAAGGGGTACCTGTCACATGACGTTCAAGGTTGGCGACACCGTGGTCTATCCCCATCACGGGGCCGCGCTGATCGAGGCCATCGAAACTCGCCAGATCAAAGGCGTGGACAAGACCTACTTGGTGCTCAAGGTCGCGCAGGGCGACCTGACGGTTCGCGTGCCGGCGGACAACGCGGAGTTCGTAGGCGTGCGCGACGTTGTCGGGCAGGACGGGCTGGACCGGGTCTTCGAGGTGCTGCGCGCGCCGTACGCCGAGGAGCCGACGAACTGGTCCCGCCGCTACAAGGCGAACCTCGAGAAGCTCGCCTCCGGCGATGTCATCAAGGTCGCCGAAGTGGTCCGCGACCTCTGGCGCCGCGAGCGCGAGCGCGGTCTCTCCGCAGGTGAGAAGCGCATGCTCGCCAAGGCTCGGCAGATCCTGGTGAGCGAGCTGGCGCTCGCGGAGAACACGAACGAGGACAAGGCCGAGGCCCTCCTCGACGAGGTGCTCGCGTCCTGACGCCTGGCGCACACCATGCCCAGCAGTAATGCCGCGGTGCCCGCCGACGAGCTGTGAATCACCGATTCCACAGTCCCGTCGCCGGGCACTGCGGCATGTTCGTCTCTCTTCTTTCCTCCCCATCAAGCCCCGGACCTGCGGCTCTCGCATGGCGACGCCCCGACCGTCGTCACGGAAAGGGCCCGGTCGAGGCGTCGTCTCAAAGCCTGCTGACGCCATACCCACGTCGCCCGCGGAAACAAACCTGCCGGAGTGCAACCGATGTCAGACGAAGCGCGTCCTAGCCGTACCGCCGTGGTGATCCCGGCCGCCGGGCGGGGCGTACGCCTCGGTCCGGGCGCCCCCAAAGCGCTGCGCGCGCTGAACGGCACCCCCATGCTCATCCACGCCGTCCGCGCCATGGCCGCCTCCCGCGCGGTCCAGCTCGTCGTCGTGGTCGCCCCCGCCGACGGCGTCGCCGAGGTCAAACACCTCCTCGACGACCACGCCCTCCCCGAGCGCACCGACTACCTCGTCGTCGCCGGCGGCGACACCCGCCAGGAGTCCGTCCACCTCGGCCTCAAGGCGCTCCCCGACGGCATCACCACCGTCCTCGTCCACGACGCGGCCCGCCCCCTCGTCCCCGTCGACACCGTCGACGCCGTCATCGAGGCCGTCCGCGACGGCGCCGTCGCCGTCGTCCCCGCGCTGCCCGTCGCCGACACCGTCAAGGAGGTCGAGCCCGCCGGGACCCCCGGCGACCCCGAGCAGGTCGTCGCCACCCCGGTCCGCGCCCGCCTCCGCGCCGTCCAGACCCCCCAGGGCTTCGACCACGACACCCTGGTCAACGCCCACGCCACCATCGCCCTCGCCGGCGAGGGCGCCACCGACGACGCCGGCATGGTCGAACGGCTCGGCGCGCCCGTCGTCGTCGTGCCCGGCCACGAAGAGGCGTTCAAGGTGACCCGCCCCCTCGACCTCGTCCTCGCCGAGGCCGTACTCGCCCGCAGGAGGGCCAACGATGGCTTCTGAGTCCCCCGTCATCCCCCGCACCGGCATCGGCACCGACGTCCACGCCTTCGAGCAGGGCCGCGAACTCTGGTGCGCGGGCCTCCTCTGGGAGGGCGAGGAATACGGCCTCGCCGGGCACTCCGACGGCGACGTCGCCGCCCACGCCGCCTGCGACGCGCTCTTCTCCGCCGCCGGCATCGGCGACCTCGGCGCCCACTTCGGCACCTCCCGCCCCGAGTACGCCGGCGCCTCCGGCACCACCCTCCTCGCCGAGGCCGCCCGGATCGTCCGCGCCGAGGGATACGAGATCGGCAACATCGCCGTCCAGGTCGTCGGCGTCCGCCCCAAGATCGGCAAGCGGCGCGACGAGGCCCAGAAGGCGCTCAGTGAAGCGGCCGGCGCCCCCGTCTCCGTCTCCGGCACCACCACCGACGGACTCGGCCTCACCGGCCGCGCCGAGGGCCTCGCCGCCCTCGCGACCGCCCTCGTGTACCCCGTATCGCCCCAGGAGCAGTGAAAAACGTGCCCCGGCGCCGGGAATCGGTCACGGGGCACCACCACACGCCCACTACCCTGGAGTGGTGACTATTCGCCTGTACGACACCAGCGCCCGGCAGATCCGTGACTTCACCCCGCTCACGCCGGGCCGCGTCTCGATCTACCTCTGTGGCGCCACCGTCCAGGCGGCCCCGCACATCGGCCACATCCGGTCGGGGCTGAACTTCGACATCATGCGCCGCTGGTTCGCCCACCGCGGCTACGACGTCACCTTCATCCGCAACGTCACCGACATCGACGACAAGATCATCGCCAAGGGCAAGGACCAGAACCGCCCCTGGTGGTCGATCGGCTACGAGAACGAGCGCGCGTTCAACGCCGGCTACGACGCCCTGGGCTGCCTCCCGCCCACCTACGAGCCCCGCGCCACCGGCCACGTGCCCGAGATGATCGAGATGATGCGGGGCCTCATCGAGCGCGGCCACGCCTACGAGGCCGACGGCAGCGTCTACTTCGACGTCCGCTCCTTCCCCGGCTACCTGGAGCTCTCCAACCAGGACCTGGACGACCTCCGCCAGCCCGACGAGGGCGTCTCCGGCAAGCGCGACCCCCGCGACTTCGCCATGTGGAAGGCGACCAAGCCCGGCGAGCCCGACTGGGAGACCCCGTGGGGCCGCGGCCGCCCCGGCTGGCACCTGGAGTGCTCGGCCATGGCCCACAAGTACCTCGGCTCCGCCTTCGACATCCACGGCGGCGGCCTCGACCTGATCTTCCCGCACCACGAGAACGAGATCGCCCAGGCCAAGGCCTTCGGCGACGAGTTCGCCCGCTACTGGGTCCACAACGCCTGGGTCACCATGAGCGGCGAGAAGATGTCGAAGTCGCTCGGCAACTCGGTCCTCGTGAGCGAGATGGTGAAGAACTGGCGCCCCATCGTCCTGCGCTACTACCTCGGCACCCCGCACTACCGCTCGATGATCGAGTACAGCGAGGAGTCCCTGCGCGAGGCCGAGGCCGCCTTCGCCCGCATCGAGGGCTTCGTCCAGCGCGCCACCGAGAAGGCCGGCCGGACCGTCCCGCCCGCCACCGAGGTCCCGCCCGCCTTCGCCGAGGCCATGGACGACGACCTGGGCGTCCCGCACGCGCTCGCGATCATCCACACCACCGTCCGCCAGGGCAACAGCGCGCTGGCCGCCGACGACAAGGACGAGGCCATCGCCCGCCTCGCCGAGGTCCGCGCCATGCTCGGCGTCCTCGGCCTCGACCCCCTCGACCCCCACTGGGCCGACGAGACCGGCGGCGGCGAAGAGCTCCACGGCGTCGTCGACACCCTCGTCCGCCTCGTGCTCCAGCAGCGGGAAGCCGCCCGCGAGCGCAAGGACTGGGCCACCGCGGACGCCATCCGCGACCAGCTCACCCAGTCCGGCCTCGCCATCGAGGACAGCCCCGACGGCCCCCGCTGGACCATCGCCAACCGATAGAACACCCCGAAGACGTGGGGGGGGCGCGGCCCCGCCGGGCCCCCCGCCCACACCCACAACAGGGCCCCCACCGCGAGAGGCTCACGCGA
>NZ_JBHYKM010000053.1:22148-48307 GCF_042741435.1 Streptomyces sp. NPDC058955
GGGCCGGGCCGGGGGCCCGTGGCCTAGAAAGCCCCGACGACGCGGACGCAGACCCACCGGTAGCCCGCGGGGGGCGCGCCGTCCGGCCCGCGGCGGGACAGGAGGGGGTCGGGGGGCCGGGGGGCGGCCGGGGGGGCGGCGGGCGGCGCACACTTCACATACAGACTTCTGTACGCACGCAGTTAGAGGAACAGGTAGCAGTCATGGCCGGGAACAGCCAGCGCAGGGGACGTCGTACGTCGAACAAGAAGGGCGCGACGGTCGGCAGCGGTGGCAAGCGACGCCGCGCCCTGGAAGGCAAGGGCCCGACGCCCAAGGCCGAGGACCGCAAGGGCCACAAGGCCTACCGCGTCTCCAACGCGATGGCCCGCAACGCCGCCAAGCGCAAGCCCGTCGCCCGCCGCGGCGGCAAGGGCCAGGCCGAGATGGTCGTCGGCCGCAACCCCGTCTACGAGGCCCTGCGCGACGGCGTCCCCGCCACCACCCTCTACGTCCAGCAGTTCATCGACAACGACGAGCGCGTGCGCGAGGCCCTCAACCTCGCCACCGGCCGCGGCAACATCAACATCATGGAGGCGCCGCGCCCCGAGCTCGACCGGATGACCAACGGCCTCAACCACCAGGGCCTCGTCCTCCAGGTCCCGCCGTACGAGTACGCGCACCCCGAGGACCTCGCCGCGGCCGCCTACGACGAGCACGAGGACCCGCTGATCGTCGCCCTCGACGGCGTCACCGACCCGCGCAACCTCGGCGCCGTCGTCCGCTCCGTCTCCGCCTTCGGCGGCCACGGCGTCGTCGTCCCCGAGCGCCGCGCCGCCGGCATGACCGCCGGCGCCTGGAAGACCTCCGCCGGCACCGCCGCCCGCACCCCGGTGGCCCGCGCCACCAACCTCACCCGCTGCCTGCAGGAGTACCAGAAGGCCGGCCTCACCGTCGTCGGCCTCTCCGCCGACGGCGACACCGAGGTCCACGAGCTGGAGGCCCTCGAAGGCCCCGTCGTCATCGTGGTCGGCTCCGAGGGCAAGGGCCTCTCCCGCCTCGTCGGCGAGACCTGCGACTTCCTCGTCCGCATCCCGATGCCCGGCGGCGCCGAGTCCCTCAACGCCGGCGTCGCCGCCGGCGTCGTCCTCTACGAGGCCGCCCGCCGCCGCATGTGACCGGCCTCCCCCGTACGGACGGAACCGAACGGGGGACCCACCCCGGCCGTGATCTTGACGGACCTCGGACATCCGAGCCCGTCAAGGCAGTGTCCAAACCCCGCGTCACTCGGTTAGATGAGTGTGGACACCAGAACGCCCCGGCCGGGGTTCGACGATCAGCCCGCGCTGAGCATGGTCAAGGTGGATTCCGATCCCGCCCAGGTGATCGTGAACCACGCCAGCTTCCGTGTGCGGCTCGCGCCGGCCCAGCAGCCGAAGTTCGGCGCGAACCCGCGCGTGGCCGCCCTCTCCGGGGCCGGTGGGGCGGGAGCGCCGCGCCGGCGCCCCGTCGTCTGGACCGGGAAGGCCACACCGGGAGCGACCGGACTCCTCCAGGCCGTACGGGAGTCCTCGGCCGGCGCGGGCGGCGCCGTCACCACGCTGGAGCCGACCACCCAGACCATCCCCCGCATCGACGACACGATGCCCACCCCGCTCGTGCCCGCCGACGCCGCCGCACCGATCCTGCCGCCCATGCGGCGGGCCGAGGGCGCCTACGACGACGTGTACGACATGCGGCCGGACGCCGCGCCGTACGAAGAGGCCCGCCCCGCCGGCCAGCGCCACGGCTCCACGGAGACATCAGCCGCTTCCGCGGCGGGTGTCCGGCACGCCTACTACCCCGGCCGCCGCATGAACCTCGGCGTGGTGCTGCTCCCGCTCCGCGTCTTCCTCGGCTTCATCTCCATCTACGCCGGCATGGGCAAGCTCTGCGACCCCGTCTACTTCGACGGCGGCGAGCGCGGCTCCATGGTCAAGTGGCTCACCCAACTCCACCCCTGGCCGCTCGCCGAACCCCTGCGGGACTTCGCCCTCCAGCACCCCGTCGGCGCCGGACTCACCGTCGCCTTCCTCCAGGTCGTCGTCGGCGTCCTCACCGTCCTCGGCCTCTGGCAGCGCGTCGCCGCCGTCGTCGGCGCACTCCTCTCCGCCGCGCTCATCCTCACCGTCAGCTGGCGGACCGTCCCCGTCTACGACGCGCCCGACATCATCTACCTCGCCGCCTGGTCCCCGCTGATCATCGCCGGCGCCCCCGTCTACTCGATCGACGGCCGCCTCGCCGGCGAGGCCTGGCGCACCCTCGGCCCCCGCGCCGAACTGTGGGAACTGCGCCGCCGCGTGATGCGCCGCTCGGTGCTCTTCGCCTCCGTCGTCGTCGGCCTCACCCTGCTCATCGGCTCGGTCCTCGGCGGCGCCGTCCGCTCCACCGAGATGGTCACCGTCCCGGGCCCGAACGACGACCCGATCAACCACCTCCCCGGCCAGCCCCTGCCGACCGAGCCGGAGCGCCGCCGCACCCCCTCCGAGACCCCGCGCGACGCCCGCCCCGAACCCTCGGCGGCGGAGACCACCGAGGCCCGCGAGGAACGCGAGGAGACCCAGGAGGCGACCCGGCCGACCGAGACCGGCGCCGAGACCGGCTCCACCCCGACGCAGGAGCAGCGGCCGACCGCCACCGACGGCAGCGGCGGCAGCACCAGCAGCCGTACGCCCGCCCAGTCGGAGCCCGCCCCGCCGCCCACCACCAGCGACAGCCCCAGCGGCACCTCCGGCAGCACCTCGTCCACCGGCGGCTCCTCCACCGGCACCCCCACCCAGGAGACGCCGACCGAGGAGGCCACCACCGGCGGCGGCGACGCCCCGCAGAACCCGATCGGCGGCCTGCTGGGCTGAGCCCCGACCCGTACGACGAAGGCGGCACCGTCCCCCAGGGGCGGTGCCGCCTTCGTGCTTCAGCCCGTGCGCCTCAGTGGCCCTGCGCGGCCAGCTCCTTCGCGGCCTCCGTCAGGTCCTTCGCCGTGTCGATGGCCCTCCAGTACGCCCCCTGCGGCAGCGGGAAGCCGGCCAGCCGCCGCTCGCGCGCCAGCCGGGGGAAGGTGGTCCGCTCGTGGTCGCCCAGGTCGGGCAGGAGCTCGGTGAACGCGGGGGAGAAGACGTACACGCCGGCGTTGATGAGGAACGGCGACGGCGGCGCCTCGACGAAGTCGGTGATGTGCCCGAACGTGTCGGTCTCGACGGCGCCCCACGGGATCCGCGGGCGGGCCAGCGCGAGGGTGGCGGTGGCGTCCCGCTCGTCGTGGAAGGCGGCCATCTCCCGCAGCGAGAAACGCGTCCAGATGTCGCCGTTGGTGGCGTACCACGGCCGGTCCGGCTCGGGCAGATGCGCGGCGGCGTACTTGAGGCCGCCACCGCGGCCCAGCGGCTCGGTCTCGACGACCGTGGTCACCTTGAGCGGCAGATCCGCCTCCTCCAGCCACTCCTGGAGGACTTCCGCGAGATGCCCGCAGGAGACGACGGCGTCGGTCACGCCCTCGGCGGCCAGCCAGGAAAGCTGATGGCCGATGATCGGGGTCCCGGTACCCGGGATCTCGACCATCGGCTTGGGGCGGTCATCGGTGTAGGGGCGCAGCCGCGAGCCCTGGCCGCCCGCCAGGACCACGGCCTGCGTCGGAGTGGTGTGCATACGGGGAACGATAGGTGCCCCGCGGGCGCGGACGCGGTGACGGCGCTCAGCCCGTCGCGCGCATCACGCCGGTCGCGTACGCGGTGTCGCAGACCGGCCGGGAGAACGCCTGGGCGCGGGACGGGCCGTAGTGCTCGACCGCGGCACGGCCGAGGGCGCGGGCGATCGACACGCAGTGCTCGGCGAGCGAGGGACGGTTCTCCACCTCGCGCTGGAGGTGGGTGAGGGCGACGCCGGGGTCCTTCTCCTGGAGCTCGGCGAGGAGCCGGTCCCGCAGCACGTCCTGCGGGGCGCGGGACTTCGCGCGGGTGGAGACGTCCGCGGCGGAGGCGGTCAGCATCTGGCCTTCGGCGTCCTGGCCGGCCCACGGCACGGCGGACACCGCGAGCGTTCCCGACAGGACCAGGACGACGGGCAGGACGAGGGCGAGGGAGCGGCCGATTCGGCGGGCAGTGTGCGTCACGCAGGCGAGCGTAGCGGCCGGTAGTGATATGGCGACATTTAGTCACTCTCGCGGGGGATGGTTCGACGCGGCTTTTCGAATCGCGTGTTGACGCCGGGTCCTCGGGAGGGCCCCGAATGCCGGGGTTTTCCGGGGTAAGCCCGTTTAAACGAACGACCCCGCATCCGCAAGGGATACGGGGCCGTTCGCCACGGGCCTCTTCCGGCCCGGCCGGACGTCACTCGCTGATGCGCTGCTCCGTCGACTTGGAGAAGACGTGCAGCTCGCCGGCGCGCGGGACGACGTGCAGCGTGGAGCCCTTGGCGGGGATCTCACGGCCGCCGACGCGGATGACGATGTCCTTGTCCTCGCCGCCGACGCGGGTGGAGCCGTAGACGAAGCCGTCCGAGCCCAGCTCCTCGACCACGTTGACCGTCACGGCCACGCCGTCCTTGCCCGTCGGGCCCGAGACGTCGAAGTGCTCCGGGCGGACGCCGACGACCACGGTGGTGTCGCCGTTGGCGGCGGCGGTGGCGAGCGCGTCACGCGAGACCGGGACGACGCTGTTGCCGAACTTCACGCCGCCCTCGGTGATCGGGACCTCGATCAGGTTCATGGCGGGGGAGCCGATGAAGCCGGCGACGAACAGGTTCGCGGGCTTGTCGTACATGTTGCGCGGGGTGTCGACCTGCTGGAGCAGACCGTCCTTCAGCACGGCGACGCGGTCGCCCATGGTGAGCGCCTCGGTCTGGTCGTGGGTGACGTAGACCGTCGTGATGCCGAGACGGCGCTGCAGGCCGGCGATCTGCGTACGGGTCGAGACGCGGAGCTTGGCGTCGAGGTTCGACAGCGGCTCGTCCATGAGGAAGACCTGCGGCTCGCGCACGATGGCGCGGCCCATGGCGACGCGCTGGCGCTGACCGCCGGAGAGCGCCTTCGGCTTGCGGTCCAGGTACTGGGTGAGGTCGAGGATCTTCGCGGCCTCTTCGACCTTCGCGCGGATCTCGCTCTTGTTGACGCCGGCGATCTTGAGCGCGAAGCCCATGTTGTCGGCGACGGTCATGTGCGGGTAGAGCGCGTAGTTCTGGAACACCATGGCGATGTCCCGGTCCTTCGGCGGCAGGTGGGTGACGTCCCGGTCACCGATGCGGATGGCGCCCGCGTTCACGTCCTCCAGGCCCGCCAGCATCCGCAGCGAGGTCGACTTGCCGCAGCCCGAGGGCCCGACGAGGACGAGGAACTCCCCGTCGCCGATCTCGATGTCGAGCTGGTCGACGGAGGGGGTCTTGGCGCCGGGGTAGATCCGGGTCGCCTTGTCGAAAGTGACAGAAGCCATGGTGATACGCCCCTTCACCGGCAGGAACGTGCCGGACGATCCGAGTGGAAGGAAGGATGGGTCTAGTCCACCAGAGTGAACTCCGGTCGACGCTACCCCGGCGGTGTCCGGTCTGTCAGCAGTCGGAGTCGATGAGATTTTCGAGGGGCTCGGCCGAGGCAGAGCAACCCACTTTTGACCTGGTGCCGGTGACAAGCCAGAGCACCCGCCTTTTGGCCCTGCGCCGCACGTGGCACTTCCTGCTTCAGCGCCCATCGCCGAACCGGCACGACCCTGAGGGCCACACCGAGCCGGTCTTACGCGAGCTCCACAGGCATTCCGGCCGACGGCCCGTCGGTCCGTACCGCTTCCTTCGTCCTACGAGGCGAGGGCCGCTTCCGGTAGCTCCGACGCCCGGATCAGCGACGGGACCGATCTTCCCGGCGGCAGCGAGGCCACCACCTGCCCGTACAGCCGCATCCCCTCGTCCCTGAGATTCACCGCCGCGTTGTGGTCCCGCTCATGCACGGCCCCGCACTCCGCGCAGACCCACTCCCGGACCGACACGTCGAGCCTCGGCCCCTTCGTGTGGCAGGCCGAGCACCGCCGCGTCGACGGGAAGAACCGGTCCACGACCACCAGCGTCCGCCCGTACCACGCGCACTTGTACCGCAACTGCCGCAACAGCTCACCCCACGCCGCGTCCCGGATCGCCTGGTTCAGCTTCGCCTTCCGCCGCCGCCCCTTCCCCCGGGCCGGACGCATCAGATTCGAGACGGGCAGGTCCTCCACCACGAGCACTTGGTTCTCGCGCACGAGGCGGGTGGTGAACTGATCCAGCAGATCCCTGCGCACATCACCGATCCGGGCGTACAACCGCGCGATACGCTCCCGCGCCTTCCCCCGGTTCGCCGAACCCCTCTCCTTCCGGTGCAGCTCCCGCTGCCGCCGGGCCAGCTCGTCGCCGTACTTCTTCAGCAGCCGTGGATGGGCCAGCGTCGAGCCGTCGTCCAGCGTCACCAGCGACGCCAACCCCAGATCCAGCCCCACCGCCTTCGGCGCCGACGTCCCCGGGACGAACACCGGCGGCAGCGGATCGATCCGCTCCTCCACCAGCACCGACAGGAAGAACCGCCCTGCCCGGTCACGCATCACGGACAACCGCACCGGCACCTGACCCGCCGGCAACGGCCGCGACCAGCGAACATCCAGCGGCACCGACTGCTTCGCCAACGTCACCAGACCCGTACCCGGCCGCCCCGGATCCTCCACCCACCGGAAACCGGTCCGCACATACACCGCATTGTCCCGGCAACGCCCCTTCCGCTTCCGCTGCGGATACTTCGCCGACTGCCGGAAGAACCGCGAGAACGCCCCGTCCAGATGCCGCAACGCCTGCTGCAACACCGTCGACGACACCTCCCGCAACCACTCCCTCCCCTCCTCCCGCTTCCACCCGGTCAGCGCCCGGCACGTCTCCGCGAACCCGACCGACACCCGATGCCGCTCCCACGCGCCCGCCCGCAGGGCCAGCCCCTCGTTGTAGACCCACCGACAGGCACCGAAGGTCCGCGACAACTGCTCGGCCTGGTCCGAGGTGGGGTAGAAGCGGTAGCGGTACACGCGCTGCTGCGTCCCCGCCTCCTTGGCGCGCCGCTGCACGGGGATCGCGACACGGCCCTGGTGCTTGCGCCGGTCGGCGATGCCCAGGACATCCCGCTTCACCTGCTTGGCCTCGGCACCGACCACCCGCCGAGGCGCCTCCTCAGATGGCTGCGCCATCGTTCCTCCCCCTGTGCTGTCCGATAGTCGGAACTGCACTCCCGTCCGATCAACGAACGGGTGGGCGGGTGGTTACGGGGGGTCGGAAGTTCTTCGGAGGTGTCGGTGGCGCTGTGTAGAGTGGAGGCCACTCACGCGCGTAATCGTGTGAACAACGCCGCCTTAGCTCAATTGGTAGAGCGCCGCCCTTGTAAGGCGTAGGTCGTCGGTTCGATTCCGACAGGCGGCTCCATCGAACTCGTGTCCCGGACCACTCTGGTCCGGGACACTTGTGCGTTACGGGGGCGTATACGCGGTGTGGGGTTTCTCCGGGGAGGGGTGCGGTCGATGGGTCGGCGTTCCGGTGGGCTGATCGGGATCTGGGCCGAGCAGCAGCGGCTGGCGCAGCGGGAGCGGGAGGGGCAGCAGCAGGCGCTGGTGCGGCAGCAGCGGGACGCGGAGCGTGCGCAGCGGGCGTACGAGCGGGATGTGTCCCGGATGCAGCGGGAGCAGCGGGCCGCGTATCGGCGGCATCGGGAGGCGGATGCTCTGCGGAAAACGCGTGAGATCGACGAGCGGGTCGCCGTGTTGGAGGGGTTGTTGGCGGCGGGGTGTTCGGCGCCGGCGTTCCGGGTGGATTCGTTGCGGCGGGCCGAGGAGGTCGAGCCGTTCTCTCCCGGTCCTCTGGGGCAGCCGGTGGCGATGCCCGATCAGCGGGCGTACCACGGGTTGGGTGGTGGTGGGCGGGCGCGGTTCGAGCAGGACTGGTATGCGGCGCAGGCGGCCGAGGCGCGTCGGCAGGAGTCGTTGGCCGCGTATCGGCGGGAGTACGACGCTTGGGCGGCGGCGCGGTTGGCTGAGATCCGGGAGCACAACAGGGGGGTGGCGGGGACTGCTGACGCTCTTTCGGCTGGGGAGCCGGAGACGGTCGTCGAGTATTTCTCCGCTGTGCTGTTCGCGTCGGGGGCGTGGCCGGAGGGGTTTCCTCGTGAGGTGTCGGCGGCGTATGACCGGGCTGGGCGTGGGTTCGTCCTGGACTGGGAGCTGCCGGGGTTCGAGGTGGTGCCGGAGGTGAAGGGGGTCAAGTACCTGCCGAGCACGGACCAGGAGAAGGAGGTGCCGCGGCCGGTGACGCAGCGGCGGGCGCTGTATCGGAGTGTGCTCGCTCAGAGTGTGCTGCTCGCGGTGCGGGAGTTGTTCGCCGCGGATCGTTTCGGGGCTCTGGAGTCGGTGGTTCTCAATGGGTTCGTGGGTGGGGTGGATCCGGCGACGGGGCTTGAGGCCCGGGTGTGTGTGGCGTCGGTGGTGGTGGCGCGGGAGGACTTCGACCGGCTGAATCTGGGGTTGGTCGGTGCTGTGGAGTGTGTGACGGGGGCGCTTGCCGGTCGTCTTTCGGGTAAGCCGGAGGAGCGGGTCGCTGTGGTGCCTTTCCGGGCTCCCGATCAGGTCGGGTCCGAGGTGGTGGTGCAGGGGGACGGGGAGGAGCCTGATCTGCTGTCGATGGATCCGATCGCTTTCGAGGGGTTGGTCGCGGAGTTGTTCCGGGCGCGGGGGCTTCAGGCGGTGACGACGCGGCGGTCGAACGACGGGGGTGTGGATGTCGAGGCGCTGGATCCCGATCCGATCAGTGGTGGGTCGATCGTGGTGCAGGTGAAGCGGTATCGGAACACGGTGCCGCCGAGTGCGGTGCGTGATCTGTTCGGGACGGTGCAGGGGGCGGGGGCCAACAAGGGGGTGCTGGTCACGACGTCGAAGTTCGGTCCTGGTTCGTATGCGTTCGCGGATGGCAAGCCGTTGACGCTGATATCCGGTACGGAACTGGTCGAGCTGTTGCGTCGGCATGGGCTGCGGGGGCGGCTGGGCTCGGGGGATCCGGTCGTCGAGCCTGTGCGGGTGGAGTCGTCGGTCGAGGCGGACGAGGATTTCAACGTGCTGGGCATGGTGTGGTCGGGGGCGGTCGCGCTCGATGTGTGTGCCTTGGTGTGTGCGGGGAGCCGGGTTCTGGCGGACGAGTGGTTCGTGTTCTACAACAACGGGGCGACGCCGGATGGTTCGGTGGCGATGGTGGCTGCGCCGGTGGGTGATCGGGCGGCGGTTCGGGTGGGGTTCGATGCGTTGCCGGTGGCTGCGGACCGGCTGGTGTTGGTGGCGGCGGTCGATCCTGAGGTGAATCCGGACGGCGATCTGGCGGGGTTCGTGGATGCGGGGATCGTGTTGCGGGACGACGCGGGGGTGGAGCTGGAGCGGTTGGTGGTGTCGGACGGGCGGCCGGGGGAGACGGCGCTGGTTCTGGGTTCGTTCCGGCGCAGGTCGGGTGGGGACTGGGATTTCGTGGTGGGTGGCAAGGGGTATCGGGGTGGGCTTGCCGAGTTGGTGGGGGATTTCGGGATCGACGTGGCGTGAGGGGGCGGCTCGGGTGGGGCTTCTTGTGGGACCGGCCCCCTCTGTGAGGGGGCCGGGGCCTTCGCGGTAGCGTGCGGCGCGCGCACCCAGGGGGGGTGCGGTTTCGCGACGAAGGACTGATCGCTTGCGCAGAATGATTGCTCTTGGGGGGACGGCCGCGCTGTTGGTGGCGGGGCTGGTCTCGGGGGCGTCGACGGCTGCGGCCGATGACTGGTACCCCGGATTCAACATCGAGGACCGGGTGATGGAGCCCGGCATGTGGCCCGCCGAGGTGGGGCCCGGGGTGTATTCGAGCGGGGCGTTCCAGGGGACCCTGGTCTACGCGTTCAGCAAGGCGCCGCTCACCGACGCGACGTGGGCCAAGGGCGGTTTTCCCGCCGGGCTCTCGCTCCAGGCCGAGGGCTGCCAGGTGCGGGCTGGCGTGACCGGGGTGTACACCTGCCCGATCACGGACGAGAACCGCCACATGGTCAGGCTCGGTGTCGAGGCGGCGGCCGACACCGCGGACGACACCACGGTGCACTACGGCTTCGTCTACGTCCCGAGCGGTGGGGACCTCGCGAAGGGCGTGAAGGACGTGCAGACGGTCGGTCTGGAGGTGGAGGACCACCGGCACGCCGCCCGTACCGTGACGGTGAAGACGGCGGAGCACGTCGCCCAGAACACGATCGCGCTCTCCACCCCGCCCGTGGCGGCCGGCACCACGGTCACCCACACCGCCACCGTGCACGCGGTGGACAAGGGCACGTTCTCGATCGGCCACGAGCCGGGCGAGGGCATGCGGCAGTGGGAGGAGGGCGAGCTCCAGGTCGGCGTCACGAGCGTCCGGCAGAGCTCCGCGACCACCGAGTGCGACGTCACCAGCGGTTTCCTCTCGCCCGGTGGGGTGGAGTGCGAGATCGACCCGGGTACCGGGGGACCGGTCGACGTGACCGTCTCGTACACGGTCAAGGCGTCTCCTTCCGCGGCCGCGTGGAAGATCGCCGCCGCCGCGGAGTACCGCGTCTTCGACGACGGGGGCAGCAACCCGCAGGCCCGGAGCGAGTTCGCGGTCCAGAGCTCCCGTCCGGTGCCGACGCACTACGCGATGGTGTCCCGGGACAAGAGCGGGCTGCTGCACTGGCACCACGGCACGGGGCGGGCCGGCCAGCCGTTCCGGGAGTGGACGGAGACCGTGGGGCGGGGCTGGGGGATCTACAACGCCGTCACCAAGCTGTCTCCGATCACGGTCCAGGCCGCGGGCGGCGGTGTCGTCGCCCGTGACACGTCCGGTGTGCTGTGGTCGTACCGGACGACCGGCAACTGGTACGAGCCGCTGACCTCGCGGGTGCGGGTCGGCAGCGGCTGGGGGATCTACAACCAGCTCGTCGGTGTCGGGGACGTCAGCGGTGACGGGCGGCCGGACATGATCGCCCGGGACACGTCGGGCGTGGTGTGGTTGTACAAGGGCACGACGAGCACGACCGCGCCGTTCGCGACCCGGGTGAGGGTCGGCGGTGGCTGGGGGATCTACAACCAGTTCGCCGGGGCCGGTGACCTGAACGGTGACGGGCGGGCCGATCTGATCGCCCGTGACACGGCCGGTGTGCTGTGGCTGTACCCGGCGACGGGCAGGGCCGATGTGCCGTACGGGGCCCGGGTGCGGGTCGGGTCCGGCTGGCAGGGGTACTCGCTGGTGTCGTCCCCGGGTGACCTGACGGACGACGGGCGGGCCGACCTGGTCGCGCGGGACGGTTCCGGGAACGTGTACCTGTACCAGGGCACGGGCAGCGGTACGGTCCCGTACGCGGGCCGGGTGCGGATCTCGCTCGGCGAGAGCCCTTCCGCCTCCTCGCTGAACGCGCTGTTCTGACGCGTGCGTGACGAAGGCCCCGGACCCCGTGGGGGGTTCGGGGCCTTCGGCGTGTCCGGGACCGTCAGCGGCCGGCGATGCGGTTGGCCCAGGTCGCCACGGGGTCGGTGGTGGCGGTGTGGGTGGTGGTCTCGCGGTGGTCGGCGCCGCGGAAGGCGGCGTACATGGTCTGGACGCCGAGCCAGCGGAAGGGTTCCGGTTCCCACTTGCGGACCTTGTGGTTCACCCAGGGGAGGGTGGTGAGGTCGGTGGCGCCGCCCTGGCCGGAGTCCTGCTGGATGAGGTCGCGGAGGGTGCGGGCGGCGAGGTTGGTGGTGGCGACGCCGGAGCCGACGTAGCCGCCGGCCCAGCCGATGCCGGTGGTGCGGTCGAGGGTGGCGGTGGCGCACCAGTCGCGGGGGACGCCGAGGACGCCGGACCAGGCGTGGTCGACGCGGACGCCGGCGAGCTGGGGGAAGAAGCGGATGAGGATCTCGTGGAGGGCTTCGATCGTGCGGGGCTGGGTGCGGCCGTCGTTGTCGGTCTTCGAGCCGTAGCGGTACGGGACGCCCCGGCCGCCGAGGGCGATGCGGCCGTCGGCGGTGCGCTGGGCGTACATGTAGGCGTGGGCCATGTCGCCGAGGGTCTCCAGGCCGTTCCAGCCGATGGACTCCCACTGGGCGTCGGTCAGCGGTTCGGTGGCGATCATGGAGGAGTTCATGGGGAGCCAGGTGCGGCGCTGGCCGGCGAGGGAGGCGGTGAAGCCTTCGGTGCAGCGCAGGACGTAGGGGGCGCGGACGGTGCCGTAGGGGGTGACGGCGTGCTTGGGCCTGATCTCGGTGACCGGGGTCGACTCGTGGAGGGTGACGCCGAGGGCTTCGACGGCGGCGCGCAGGCCGGTGACGAGTTTGACGGGGTGGAGGCGGGCGCCGTGCGGGGTCCAGGAGGAGCCGACGGCGCCGGCGACGCGGATGCGGTCGGCGGTCTCGCGGGCGCCGTAGATCTCGCGGTCGGTCTCGCCGAAGGCGTGCTCGACGGCGTGGAACTCCTTGAGGCGGGCGAGCTGGGCGGGGGAGAGGGCGACCTCCAGGACGCCGCCGCGGTGCTGGTCGGCGTCGATCTTCTCGGCGTCGAGGACGTCGAGGACCTCGGTGACGGTGGTGTTCATGGCCTGCTGGAGGCGGACGGCGGCGTCGTGGCCGTGCAGCTTGGCGTAGCGGTCGCGGCCGGCGATGCCGTTGTAGAGCCAGCCGCCGTTGCGGCCGGAGGCGCCGTAGCCGCAGAAGCGGGCCTCCAGGACGACGATGTCGAGGAAGGGCGCCGCCTTCTTCAGGTAGTAGGCGGTCCACAGGCCGGTGTAGCCGCCGCCGACGATGCAGACGTCGGCGGTCCGGTCGCCGGGCAGCGGTTCGCGGGGTTCGGGCAGGCCCTCCTGCGCGAACCAGAACGAGATGCCGCCGTTGACCGTACTGGTGTTCATGTTGTCCCTCTTCCCGGTGCGTGGCGGGAGGGTACCGGGGGCGTCGGTCCTCTGGGAACGGGTCTTTCGGCGGCGGGGGGCGCTCGGGTCGTAGGGTCGGTGGGTGATTCACGTACCGGATGAACTCGCGGAGTCCCAGGGGCGGTACAACGGGGAGGCGGGGCGGGCGTTCGTCGCCGCGTTGCCGGGGCGGGCGGAGGAGTTCCTCGGCCGGTGGGGGCTGCGGCTCGACGGGCCGTCGCTGCACGGGGTGGCGTCGTTGGTGCTGCCGGTGGTGCGGGCGGACGGCACGCCCGGGGCGCTGAAGCTCCAGCTTCTCGACGCGGAGACCGAGGGGGAGCCGGCGGCGTTGCGGGCGTGGGCCGGGGACGGGGTCGTACGGCTTCTGGAGCACGATCCGGGGACGGGCACGATGCTGCTCGAACGGGCCGACCACCGGCGGCACTTGTCCCGGCTCGGGGACGAGCGGGAGGCGGTACGGATCCTGGCGGGGCTGCTGGCGCGGCTGTCGGTCCGGCAGGCGCCGCCGGGGCTGCGGCGGCTGGACGTGATCGCCGAGCGGATGCTGGCGCGGGTGCCGGGGGCGGTGGCGCGGGTCGGCGCGGAGGACGCGGCGCTGCTCGCGGACTGTGCGGCGGCCGTGCGGGAGGTGGCGGGCGAGCCGGGGGACCGGCTGCTCCACTGGGACCTGCACTACGACAACGTGCTGGGCGCCGAGCGCGAGCCGTGGCTGGTCATCGACCCGAAGCCGCTCTCCGGCGATCCGGGTTTCGAGCTGCTGCCGGCGCTGACCAATCTCTGGGACCCGGATCCGGCCGTGATCCGGTGGCGCTTCGACCTGCTCACGGAGCGGCTGGGGCTGGACCGGGAGCGGGCGCTGGCGTGGACGCTGGGGCGGGTGCTGCAGAACGGGCTGTGGGAGGTCGAGGAGGGCGAGGACGAGCTCGACGTGGACCGGGTGGTCGTCGCGCGGGCGCTGCTGGCACGCTGAGGGCATGATCCGTACCGCCACTCCGGCCGACGTGCCCGTCATCCATGCCCTGATCCGTGACCTCGCGGAGTACGAGAAGGCCCTCGACGAGGTCCGGGCGACCACCGACCAGCTGCACGAGGCGCTCTTCGGCGAGCGGCCCGCGGCCTTCGCCCACATCGCGGAGACGGAGGACGGGGAGCCGGTCGGCTTCGCGCTCTGGTTCCTCAACTTCTCGACCTGGCGCGGGGTCCACGGCATCTACCTGGAGGACCTGTACGTGCGTCCGGAGGCGCGCGGCGGCGGTCACGGCAAGGCGCTGCTGACGGAGCTGGCGCGGATCTGCGTGGAGCGCGGCTACGAGCGTCTGGAGTGGTCGGTGCTGAACTGGAACAGGCCGTCGATCGACTTCTACGAGTCGCTGGGCGCCCGCCCGCAGGACGAGTGGTCGGTCTACCGGCTGACGGACGGGGCCCTGGCGGCGCTGGGCGCCCCGGCGACGGTGTAGGAAGTCCCTATGTGCAACGACCACGGCAATCACGGTGACGACATGGGCGTCGAGGCCCGTTTCCAGCGGATCACGGCCTTCATCGAGGACCGGCTGACGCCGCTCTTCGACCCTTCGAACGGCAGTGACCACGGCTTCGGGATGGACGACACCTCCCGTGCCCTGCGGGCGCTGCGCTACACGGTGCAGGCGGCCTCGCAGGTCTCCGGTCTGGTGGAGAAGCGGGAGACGGCGCCGGAGCTGCGCCAGGTGGTGGACCAGGCGCTGGAGCACAACTGGGACGCGCTGCGCTCCATCGCCCGGATGTGGGAGGACCACGAGGACTTCCGCAAGGAGTTCAAGGCGCACTCCTGGGACGTGCTCGGCGTCTGAGCGTCGTCAGGGAACGAGTACCACCTTGCCCATCGTGCCCCGGTTCTCCAGGGCGCGGTGGGCTTCCGTCGCTTCGGCGAGGGGGAAGGGGTGGACGGCGGGGCGGAGGGTGCCGGCGGAGGCGGCGGCGAGGGCGGCGAGTTCGAGCTTCCGGACGTCGCCGCCGGCCTTCTGGATCATGACGGGGCCGAGGACGGAGCCGGAGGTGATGCCGCGCGCGGTGAGTTCCTCCTCGGTGAAGGCGAGGGCTTCGCCGTCGTGGAGTCCGGTGCTGGACCAGCCGAAGACGAGGTGTTGGCCGCCCTTGCCGAGGAGGTCGACGGCGGCGCGTCCGGTGGTGCCGCCGACGGAGTCGAAGACGACGGTGGCGGTGCGGTCGCCGAGGAACGCGCGGACCTGGTCGGGCCAGTCGGGGCGGGTGTAGTCGACGGCGAGGTCGGCGCCGTTCTCCTGGACGCGGGCGACCTTGGCGGGGCCGCCGGCGAGGCCGATGACGGTGGCGCCGGCGTTCTTGGCGTACTGGACGAGGAGGGTGCCGATGCCGCCGGCGGCGGCGGGGACGATCGCGACCGACTCCGGGCCGAGGTCGGTGAACTGGAGGATGCCGAGGGTGGTGCGGCCGGTGCCGATCATGGCGACGGCCTCGGCCTCGCCGAGGTGGTCGGGGAGTTCGTGGAGGCGGGTGGCGTCGGTGACGGCGAGTTCGGCGTAGCCGCCGGGGTTCATGCCGAGGTGGGCGACGACGCGCTTGCCGAGCCAGGCGGGGTCGGTGCCGTCGCCGACGGCGTCGACGGTGCCGGCGACCTCGCGGCCGGGGACGGTGGGGAGTTCGGCGGGGGCGGGGAAGGGGCCGGTCATGCCTTGGCGGAGGGCGGTGTCGAGGAGGTGGACGCCGGCGGCGGCCACGGCGATCCGGACCTGTCCGGGGCCGGGTACCGGGTCGGGGACCTCCTCGTAGGTGAGGTTCTCGGCGGGCCCGAAGGCGTGGAGTCGGACGGCGTGCATGACGGTTCCCCTGTCGTCGGTGCTGTTCTTCGGTGACTGCGCGGCCAGGTTGCTACCTCAACCTTGATTGAGGTCAAGGGCGGACGACTGTCAGTGGCGTGCGTCACGATGGGCGCATGAAGCGAAAGACCAAGGCGCCCCGCCGGGTGGAGCTGCGGCTGCCGCCGCTGGAGCCGTACGAGGGCGGGCTGGAGCCCGACGGGGACTACGACGGCCTGGAGCTGGCCGGGCTCGATCTGGCGGGCGCCTCGGGGGAGGGCGCGCGGTTCCTGGACTGCGCGCTGCGGGAGTGCGCCCTCGACGAGGCGCGGCTGACGGGGGCGCGCTTCCTGGACTCGCGCCTGGAGGCCGTACGGGGCGTGGGCGCCGATCTGTCGGGGGCGCAGCTGAGGGACGCGGAGGTCGTGGAGGCGCGGTTCGGGGGGACGCAGCTGCACGGCTCGGCGTGGGAGAGGGTGCTGGTGCGGGGCGGGAAGTGGGACTACCCGAACCTGCGGGCGGCGACCCTGCGGGACGTCGTCTTCGAGGGGTGCGTGCTGGTGGAGCCGGACTTCGGCGGGGCGGTCCTGGAGCGGGTCGCGTTCGTGGACTGCGAGCTGGTGGGGGTGGACGTCTCGGGGGCGAGGCTGACGGACGTGGACCTGCGCGGGGTGCGCCGCCTGGAGATCGCGCGCGGGGTGGAGTCCCTGGCGGGCGCGGTGATCTCCCCGACGCAGCTGCTCGACCTGGCACCGGTCCTCGCGGCGCGGCTGGGGGTGCGGGTGGAGGAGTAGCCGGGGGTGGGCCGGCGGGTCACTTCACGCGGGGGAAGCGGGCCTGGAGGTCCCAGACGGCCGGGTTGTCGGCGAGGCCCTCGTGCATGTCGGTGAGGTCGGCGATCAGGTCGTGGAGGAAGTCGCGGGCCTCGCGGCGGAGTTCGGTGTGGGAGAAGGTGAGCGGGCGTTCGTCGCCGGGCATCCAGTCGGCCTCGACGTCGACCCAGCCGAAGCGGCGTTCGAAGAGCATCCGGTCCGAGGACTCGGTGAAGTCCAGTTCGGCGTACTGGGGGCGGGAGGCGCGGCTGCCCTGCGGGTCGCGGTCGAGCTGTTCGACGATGTCGCAGAGCGCCCACGCGAAGTCGAGGACCGGCACCCATCCCCAGGCTGTGGACACCTCCCGGTCCTCCTTGGTGTCCGCGAGGTAGACGTCCCCGCAGAAGAGGTCGTGCCGCAGCGCGTGCACGTCCGCCCGCCGGTAGTCGGTCTGCGGGGGGTCGGGGAAGCGCCGGGAGAGGGAGTAGCCGATGTCGAGCACGCCCTGATGGTGTCACGACCCCGCGGTGGTGTCAGACGCGGTGGACCGCCCGCGCCAGCCGGGGGCCCAGCCAGCGCTTGAGGCGGCGCAGCGCCTCCAGGCGGCCGGCGGCGCGGTCGATCCGGTAGTAGAGCTGCGGGGGGACGTACGGCAGCAGGGGGGAGTGGCGCTGGCCGAGGAGGGCGAACATCCGGTCCGGCTCCAGGCCCATGTAGCGGGGCAGGTTCTCGTACCACTGGGCGCTGAGGCGGGCCGCGCTCTGGGCGGAGACGAGTTCGGCGCGGCGCCGCCTGCCGTAGGCGGTGAGGGCGGTGTCGAGGTCGTCCGGGTGGTCGCGGAGGGCGGCGGCGAGCGCGAGGGCGTCCTCCAGGGCGAGGGTGGTGCCGGCGCCGATCGAGTAGTGGGTGGTGTGGGCGGCGTCGCCGAGGAGGACGGTCCGGCCGTGGTGCCAGGCGCGGGTGGTCAGGGTGCGGAAGCGGAGCCACTGGGCGGGTTCGGCGCCCCGGTCGCGGCCGATCAGCTCGTGCCCGTCGAGGAGGTCGTGGAAGAGCTTCTCCAGGAGCGCCAGGCAGTCGCCCTCGGGCATGGTGTCCAGGCCGAGGCCGGTCCAGGTGCCGGGGGCGCACTCGACGACGCAGGTGGAGCGCTCGCCGCTGAAGCCGTAGGCGTAGCACCAGATCCAGCCGTGCTCGGTCTCCTTGAAGGCGAAGCTGAAGGAGTCGAAGACCTTGCTGGTGCCGAGCCAGATGTACGGGTTGCGGCCGGTGGTGAAGGCGGTGCCGTAGTGGTCGGCGTGGGCCTCGCGCAGGACGCTGTGCACGCCGTCGGCGGCGACGACCAGGTCCGCGTCGGCCAGCTCCGGCGCGTCCGGGCCGGCGATCGGGTGCTCGTACGCGACCTCGACGCCGAGCGCGGCGGCCCGGTCGGCGAGCAGCCCGAGCATCCGGCGGCGGCCGATGCCGAAGCCGGCGTCGCCGCGGTGCACGGTCCGCTCGTCGCGGACGATCGCGAGGCCGTCGGTCCAGGTCACCGAGGCATCGGCGACGGCGGCGGCGGACTCCGGGTCGCCGGCCCGCAGCTTGTCGAGGAGCCCGGCCCAGTAGGTGACGCCCCAGCCGTAGGTGGAGCCGGCCGCGTTCCGCTCGTACACGGCGATCTCGTGGGACGGGTCCTGGCGCTTCAGCAGGATCGAGAGGTACAGGCCGGCGGGCCCGCCACCGACGACGGCGATCTTCACGTGCGCTCTCCCACGGGGCCATGACGCTGTGCACTGGAACGACAGCGCACGGTAGCAGTCCCGGAGGGCTCAGGGGAGCAGGCGCTGTTCCTTCGCGACCGCCACGGCGCCGGCCCGCGTGTCGACGCCGAGCTTGGCGTAGATCCGGCCCAGGTGGGTCTTGACGGTGGCCTCGCTGATGAAGAGCGCGCGGGCGATCTCCTTGTTGCCGAGGCCGTGCGCCAGCTGGCCGAGGATGTCCCGCTCCCGGTCGGTGAGGGACGGGCCCGCCGCGCCCCGCATCCGGTCCATGACCCGGCTCGCGACCGGCGGCGACAGGGCCGTCCGCCCCTGGGCGGCGGAGTGGATCGCGGCGAACAGCTCCTCGGGCCGCTCGGCCTTCAGGAGGTAGCCGGTGGCGCCCGCCTCGATGGCGCGGGTGATGTCGGCGTCGGTGTCGTACGTGGTGAGGACGAGGACGTGGACGCCGGTCGGCGCGATCCGGCGGGTCGCCTCCACCCCGTCGATGCCGGCGCCGAGCTGGAGGTCCATCAGGACCACGTCCGGCTTCAGCTTCGCGGCCATCGCGACCGCCTCCTCGCCGCTGCCGGCCTCCCCGACGACCTCGATGTCGGGGGTGGAGCCGAGGAGGGCGAGCAGTCCGGCGCGGACGACGACGTGGTCGTCGCAGAGGAGGATGCGTACGGTCACGGGCGGGCCTTCCGTCAGGACGCGGGGGGTGCGAGGGGGAGGGCGGCGGAGAGCACCGTGCCCTCGCCGGGGGTCGATTCCACCGTAAGCGTGCCGCCGAGCTGCTGGGCGCGGACCCGCATCGCGGGCAGGCCGTGGCCGCGGACGCCGCCGCCGTCGCGGGCGGCCGACGGGTCGAAGCCGCTGCCGTCGTCGGCGACGTCGAGGACCACCTGGTCGTCGAGGTAGGTGAGGGTGAGCGCGGCCGAGGTGGCGGCGGCGTGCTCGCGGATGTTGGCGAGCGCGCCCTGGGCGATCCGCAGGAGCGCCGACTGGGCCCGGTCCGGCAGCGGCACCGGCGTGCCGTCGACCCGGAAGGCGGCCGACTCGCGCGCGGCGAGCCCGCGCAGCGCCTGTTCGAGGCCGCCGCCCTCGGCGAGGTCGGCGGGGGCCAGGTCGTGGACGAAGCGGCGGGCCTCGGCGAGGTTCCGCTCGGCGATCGACTCGGCCGTGCGGACGTGCCGGCGGGCGGTCGACGGGTCGGTGTCCCAGGTGCGGTCGGCGGCCTGCAGCAGCATCTGCTGGCTCGACAGGCCCTGCGCGAGGGTGTCGTGGATCTCCATGGAGAGCCGCTGCCGCTCGGCGAGGGTGCCCTCGCGCCGCTCGATCGCGGCGAGTTCGCGCCGGGTGCGGATCAGGTCGTCGATGAGGGCCCGCTGCCGGGCCGCCTGCCGGTCGGCGTGGACGAAGACGCCGGTGGCGATGGCGGCGACGGCCGGCGGGGCGACGATCAGATTGGGGTCCCAGCCGCCGTGCGAGAGCTGCACCTGCGCGAAGACGACGAAGGCGGTGAGCAGCGCGACCAGCCCGAACGCCGCCTTGTGCGGCAGGGTCCGCAGGCCGGTGTAGAAGAGCGGCACCGCGCACCAGGCGAAGCTGGGCGCGAGGACGACGAGCACCACCCACACGGCGACGACCGTGCACAGCCAGGCGATCCGGCGCGGGGTGGCCCGGGTGCCGAGGACCGGCCCGAGCAGGTACAGGGCGGCGAGCGCGCCGCTCAGGGCGATGATCCAGGGGCTGCGCGCCTCCCACTCGTGCCGCAGCAGGAACCGCGCCAGGGAGGCGCCGAGCAGCAGGAAGAACGCCACGTGCATGACGCGCGCCAGCCAGCCGGCGTCCGGGTCGTGCGCGCCGCGCGGGTCGAGGTCGGGGCCACCGCGCGGGTCTAGGTCGGGCCCGCCGCGCGGGTCGAGGTCGGGCCCGCCGCGCGGGGCGGGGCCGTACGCGGCGGCGGCCGGGTTCCCGGGGGTGCGCCGGTCGGGCGGGGTGGGTGCGGCGTGCCGCGGGTGCCGGCCGGTCCTGTCCATCCGTCTCGCCTCCTCAGCACGGCGCTGACCTGGGTGTACGTATCCATGCTGACCCGCGCGGACCACCCCGGCATCAGCCGATCGGCTGACCCCGGCATCGTCCGGTGCGCGCCGGGAGGGCAGCCGGACCGTGGACCGTACGGGCCCGGTTCCGGACCCAGGATGGATCTCGGAGCGGGGGAGACGCCCTCCTCCGCCGGACCGATCGGGTCCGCCACGACCTCCTCGGGAGCCACCATGAAGAAGAAGCTCGTCCTCGGAGCCACCGCCGCCGCCGTCCTGACCGCCGGCACCTTCGGCGCCGTCTCGGCGAACGCCACCGCCCCGGCCGCCGCTCCCGCCGTGGTCGCCAAGGCCGACGCGGGCGGCGACAACCTGCGCCAGACCACGCACCTCACCATCGACGCCGCCACCGACGCCGCCGAGGCCGTCCTGGAGGCCGCCGAGAAGGAGAACCAGCGCGTCTCCGTGGCCGTGGTCGACCGCAACGGCAACACCCTCGTCACCCTGCGCGGCGACGGCGCCGGCCCGCAGTCCTACGAGTCGGCGATCCGCAAGGCGTACACCGCCGTCTCCTGGAACGCCCCGACCTCCGAGCTCGCCAAGCGCCTGGAGCAGGCCCCGAACCTGAAGGACATCCCGGGCACCCTGTTCCTCGGCGGCGGCGCCCCGGTCGCGGCCAACGGCGGCCCGATCGCCGGCATCGGCGTGGCGGGCGCCCCCTCCGGCGACCTGGACGAGAAGTTCGCCCAGGCCGGTGTCGCCGAGCTGGCGAAGTAACACCCGCCGCTCGCCCCCTGCGGGTGAGGGCGCCCGACTCCCCCCGACGGGCGCCCTCGCCGTCACCTTCTGTCCGGCTTGTCTAGGATCCGTACGTGACGTACGCGACCCAGAACAGCCGGACCGGACGGTCCCCGAGGGCCGCCGCCGTCACGGCGGCGGCCCTCGCCGTGCTCGGCCTCCTCGCCGCCGGCTGCACCCCGGCGACCGGCGGGGTGCGGGGCACGCCCGGCGCGTCCGGCGTCCAGGACCCGTACTTCCCCCGGCTCGGCAACGGCGGCTACGACGTCTCCCACTACGCCCTCGACCTCGCCTTCGACCCGGACGGCGGCCGGCTCGACGGCACCGCGCGGATCACCGCCCGCGCCACCCAGGACCTCTCCGCCCTCAACCTCGACCTCGCCGGGCTCACCGTGTCGGGCGCGACCGTCGACGGCGAGCCCGCCGCCGTCAACCGGGCCGGCGACGAGCTGACCCTCCGGCCCCGCGACGAGCTGCCGCGGGGCACCGAGTTCACCGTCACCGTCGACTACGCGGGGGTGCCCGAGCCGCTCACCGACCCCGACGGTTCGACCGAGGGCTGGCTGAACACCGTCGACGGGGCGGTCGCGGTCGGCGAGCCGGCCGGCTCCATGACCTGGTTCCCCGGCAACCACCACCCCTCCGACAAGGCGTCCTACGAGATCGCGCTGACCGCCCCGAGCCGGCTCGCGGCGCTCTCCAACGGCGTCCGGGTCTCCGCCGAGCCGGCCTCCGGCGGCCGCACCCGCACGGTCTGGCGCCAGCCGGAGCCGATGGCGTCCTACCTCGCCACCGTGATGATCGGCCGGTACGAGACCACCACCGGAACCGCCCTCGGCGACGTCCCCGTCGTCACCGCCGTCGAGCCGTCGCTGGCCCCCGCGACCGCCGCGCTGCGCGCCGAACTCCCCACGCTCCTCGCCCGCCAGCAGGACCGCTTCGGCCCGTACCCCTTCGGCGCCGCCGGGGCCGTCGTCACCACCGACGGCCTGCTCGGCTACGCCCTGGAGACGCAGACCCGGCCCGTCTTCCCGGCCTCCTCCTTCGACCGCACGACGCTCGTGCACGAACTGGCCCACCAGTGGTTCGGGAACTCGGTCACCCCCGAGAGCTGGCAGGACATCTGGCTCAACGAGGGCTTCGCCACCTACGCCGAGTGGCTGTACGCGGAGGAACACGGCTCCGTCCCGGCCCGGGACAGCTTCCTGGCGGCCTTCGCCGAGGAGGCCAACTGGGCCTTCCCGCCCGCCGATCCGCCCAGCGCCGAGAACCTCTTCGACCCGCCCGTCTACCAGCGCGGGGCGATGGTCCTGCACAAGCTGCGCGAGACCGTCGGCGACGGGGTCTTCGACGAGCTGCTGCGCGGCTGGGCAGCCAAGTACCGGCACGCCAACGCCTCCACCGAGGACTTCACCGACTACGCCGAGTCGGTGGCCGGGCGGGACCTGGACGGGGTGTGGGACGTCTGGCTGTACGGCGAGGACCGGCCGGAGCGGCCCTAGCGGCCCTGCAGGCCCTGCAGGTCCTTGCGCAGCACCACGCAGGGGCGGCCGTGGGCCAGGTCGGGGCGGCGGGCGGTCTCCTCGTACCCGAGCGAGGTCCAGAAGGCGAGGGCCTTCGGGTTGTTCTCCAGGACGGCCAGCCGGAGACCGGTGCGGCCGACGGCGCGGAAGCCGTCCTCGACGTGGCCGGCCAGCCGGCGGCCGAAGCCGGCGCGGTGCTCGTCCGCGTGGACCATCAGCAGGCCGAGCCACGGGTCGGGGTCGGCCGGGTCGGGGTGGTGGCCGAGCGTCACGGCGACGGCGACCAGGCGGCCCTCGGAGCGGGCGAGCAGCACCTCGGCGGAGGGCTGGGCCAGTTCGTCGGCGAGGGCGGCCGCGACCTGCTCGGGGCGGATCGCGTCCGGGTCCGGGAAGTCGCCGCTGAGCTGCTGGAACTCCCGGTTCGACGCGTACAGCGCGGTGAGTTCGGTGAGCAGCGGGCCGGGGAGCGCGGCGCCGTCTTCCAGGGCCTTGGGCGCGAGGGTCTCGACGATCACCCGGTCAGGGTAGAGCCCCGGCGGTCCGAGGACCGGCCGGGGCTCGACGGCTCGCTGAGGAGTCCGTCAGAGGTTCACGCCGAAGTCGCGGGCGATGCCCTCCAGGCCGGAGGCGTAGCCCTGGCCGACCGCGCGGAACTTCCACTCGGCGCCGTTGCGGTACAGCTCGCCGAAGACCATGGCGGTCTCGACGGCGGCGTCCTCGGAGAGGTCGTAGCGGGCGATCTCGGCGCCGCCGGCCTGGTTGATGATGCGGATGTAGGCGTTGCGGACCTGGCCGAAGTTCTGCGAGCGGGAGACCGCGTCGTAGATGGAGACCGGGAAGACGATCTTCTCGACGTTGGCCGGGAGGCCCGCGAGGTTGACGTTGATCTGCTCGTCGTCGCCGCCGCCCTCGCCGGTGCGGTTGTCACCCGTGTGGACGATGGTCTGGTCCGGGGTCGACTTGTTGTTGAAGAAGACGAAGTGGGCGTCCGAGGCGACCTTGCCGGCGGCGTCGACGCCGATCGCGGAGGCGTCCAGGTCGAAGTCGGTGCCGGTCGTCGTGCGGACGTCCCAGCCGAGGCCCACGGTGACGGCGGTCAGACCCGGCGCCTCCTTGGTGAGGGAGACGTTGCCGCCCTTGGCGAGGCTCACTGCCATGGAAGTCCCTTTCATCGTGATGCTCACGTGGTCGTTCGCCCGGAGAAACGCGGCAGACCGCCCGGCGGTTCCCGGATGCGTGAAAACAGGATGACGGTCGGTGCCCCCCGCGGGGAACATGGAGGGCATGTCAGGTCCGTATCAGATCCGCGGCTCCGTCTCGCTCCCCGAGGCCGAGCTCCAGTGGCGTTTCACGCGCTCCTCGGGTCCCGGCGGCCAGCACGTGAACACCTCCGACTCCCGCGTCGAGCTGAGGTTCGACCTCGCCGCGACCGAGGCGCTGCCCGAGGTGTGGAAGGCCCGCGCCCTGGAACGGCTCGCCTCCCGGCTGGTGGACGGCGTGCTGACCGTACGGGCCTCGGAGCACCGCTCGCAGTGGCGCAACCGCGAGACGGCCGCCGTCCGGCTCGCCGCGCTCCTCGCCGAGGCGACGGCCCCGCCGCCGAAGCCCCGCCGGGCGACCCGCATCCCGCGCGGCATCAACGAACGCCGGCTGCGGGAGAAGAAGCAGCGGGCCGAGACCAAGCGCGGTCGGCAGGGCCGCGACTGGGGCTGATCCCGCCCCCCGGGGGCCGCCGGTCAGCCCAGGCGGCGGTAGCGGCCGCGGAAGTACGTGAGGGGCTCGCCGTCCGGGGACGGCAGGCCGACCGAGAGGACACGGCCGATCACCAGGGTGTGGTCGCCCGCCACCACCCGGCTCTCCGTGCGGCACTCCAGGGTGGTGAGCGCCCCGCCGAGCAGCGGCGCCCCGCTCACCTCGCCGCGCGTGTACGGCAGGTCGGCGAAGAGCAGCCGGTCCGAGACGCGGCCCTTCATCGCGAACCGTCCGGCGACGTGCCGCTGGCTCTCCGCGAGCACCGACACCGCCCAGACCGGGACCTCCTCCAGGAGGTCGTCCATGCGGGAGCCGTTGCGCAGGCTGACCAGGACCAGCGGCGGGTCCAGCGAGACCGAGAGGAACGCGGTGGCCGTCATGCCGACGTCCTCGCCGCGCGGGCCGTCGTCGGGATCGTGCGCGGTCACCAGGACCACACCGGCCGCGAGGCGGGACATGGCCGCCCGGAACTCGTCGTCGCTCACCCCCTCAGCATGAGGGATGGCGAGGTCCGTGACGGGCGGCGAGGGCGGGGTCTTCTGCAGCACACCGGCACGCTAGCCGCGGCCCTCCACGGGCCGCATCGGGCCGGGGGACCAGGCCGAGGCCCGGCGCGGGACCTAGGACCGCGCCGCCGGAGCCGTACCCCCGGCGGGTATCGAGGGCGCGATCGCCGCGCGGGTCACGCCCGACCCGCCGGATCCCGTCACGTCATGCTGTGACTTGAGTCACAGAGAGCACTATTTGCTGACCCTGTGTACCGGGTGCGCAGCTCGCTGTGATTCAGTGGCGGGGACAGTACAGCACGAAGCCGATGAGAACCCTGGAGTTGCTGTCGAGGTCTCGGGGAGAGCGAGCGATGGAGACCGAGTCGGAGCCTTACGTCCGTCTCTCGACCCTGCGGCAGCTGCATCAGGTCGTGGCGGACCTGAACACCGCCCGCAGCCTCGCGGACACCGTACAGACCGTCGCCGACGGCGTCGTCGCCGGCCTCAACTACCAGCTGGCCTGCGTCAACCTCGTCCGGCCCGACGGTGACCTGGTGGTCGCCGCCTTCGCCGGGGACCCCGCCGCCGAAGCCCTCATCACCGGCCGCGTCGGCTCCCGCGAGGCATGGGACCGCCGGCTCACCATGGGCGTCCCGTGGGGCGACCTGCGGTTCATCCCGCACACCGAGGGCTGGGTCCTGATGGACGACGACGTCCCCCAGTGGCACACCGACGGCCCCGCCCCCCGCTTCGAGGACGAGTGGCACCCCCACGACCGCCTCTACGCCCCCATGTACGCCTCCGGCACCGGCCGCGAGCTCCTCGGCGTCATATCCGTCGACCGCCCGCGCAACGGCCGGCACCCGGGACCCTGGGGGCAGGAAGCCCTCCAGATGTACGCCTCGCAGTCCGCCATCGCGATCAGCAACGCCCGGCTCCGCTCCAACATGCAGCGCGCCCTCATCCGCCTGGAGCGCGAGCAGCAGGCCCTCCGCGCCAGCGAGGAATCCTTCCGGCAGGCGTTCGAGTACGCCCCCTCCGGCATGGCGATCGCCGAGCTCGGCGGCGACCAGCACGGCCGGCTCCTGCGCACCAACGACGCGCTGTGCCGGCTCCTCGGCCGCCCCGCCTCCGTGATGCGCCGCTACTCCTTCGCCGACCTCGTCCACCCCGAGGACATCGGCACCCTGCTCCGCACCTCCGCCGAGGGCGGCCGGGCCGAGCTGCGGCTGGGCCGGCGCGACGGCACCTACGTCTGGGTCTCCCTGCGCAACTC